>CAYXVO010000063.1:0-4962 GCA_964467875.1 uncultured Pseudomonadales bacterium
GCCATCACCCTGACTAACGAACCTGATCATGAGATCCGGTTTCGCATGCTTTTTTTGCTCTAATTGAAAGGAAATCCAACATGAAGTTGATCCGGCTCCCCTGGCTGGTTCTGGCGCTGTTCGTCGTGAGTCCTGTAGCCATTGCAAATGGCTTTCAGGAAACCCGGGATATTCAGATCTCTGCGGATTTCTGTTCGTTATATCCGATCACGGTGCCAAGTGGGCTGGTGGCAAATGCGCGGCCGGGGCAGCATTTTAGTACCGTGGCGCTGGGAACCGGGCCGGGTAATTACAGCTGGCTGTCCTGGACCGGTAAGACCGACACCAACACCTTGGCTGCCAGCCTGGTGGCACCCGGTAACAGTCACACCTATCGGAATCCGAACAACAGCGCGGACCGTCAGCTCAATGCAGGGGATTGGGTTGAAGGCGCGCCCGGCGTCAAGAACGGCAACGCCGTACGCAGCGCCATGGATGCGCTGCTTGGCCGCAACATCATCGTGCCGCTGTGGAATCAGACGACAAAGCAGGGTGCCAATTTCGACTATCAGGTCGCTCGGTTTGCTGTTATTGAATTGACCGACTATCAGCTCAGCGGCAAAGGCTATATCAGTTTCACTTTCCAGCGCTTTACCAAATGCTATAACCAGCGTCCGGTCGCCCAGGATGATCTGATTGAAACTCTGGAAGACACGGCGGTTTCCTTCAGTCTCAAGGCGAGCGATCAGGACACCGACGCGCTGGTCTATGAAATCCTCAGTCAGCCCACCAATGGCACCATCGAGGTTCAGGGCAATCAGATCCGCTATGTTCCCCGCGCCAATTTCTTTGGCCAGGACGGTCTGACTTTCCAGGTTCATGACAACGAGCAGCTCTCCAATGTCGCCACGGTGACCATTCAGGTCACCCCGGTGAACGATCCGCCGGTGGCGGACGACAAGACGGCGCAGGGACTGGAAGACACGCCGCTTGCACTGGCGCCATCCGGTTCGGATATCGAGCAGAGCGTTCTGTCATTCACGCCGGTCACGCAACCAGCCCATGGCATCCTGGAGCTTTCCGGGTCAGGTTGGATCTACCATCCGGCGCCCGACTATTTTGGTCCCGACCGCTTTACCTATATTGCCCAGGATGGCGAAGCGGATTCCGCGCCCGCCACTTACGCACTCACCATTTTGCCGGTTAACGATGCGCCCCTTGGCAAGGATATTCGCCTTGAAGTGGAAGCCGGCCGCCCGATCACGATTACCCTGGAGGGGACGGATGTCGACAGCGAGGTTCTGCAGTTTGCCTTGGCATCACAGCCCGCGCATGGTCAGCTCGCCGGCAGTGCACCAAGCCTGACGTATACCTCTGATCGCCATTTCAGCGGTCTCGAATCCTTCACCTACACCGTATTCGATGGCGAGCTGACCTCCGCGCCCGCGAACATCACAATCAACGTGACCCGGACCAACGAACCGCCCCTGATCACCAGCCCCGCTCCGATCACCACGCCGGAACAGCAGCTCTACACCTATCAGGTTGAAACCCAGGACCCCAACAATGACCCGCTGGCCTTTGTTTTGAACAAGGCACCGGCGGGCATGAGCATCGACGCCCAGACGGGCGTGATTCAGTGGCTGGCATCCGCCGAGTACGTGCAGTCGGTGCCGACCTTTAACAAGCAGTGCTACGTGGTACCGGCCGGTGCCGTCAAAGTCTATGAAGATGGCGACGAAAGCGGCGGGCAAAGCTACATGGCGCCCCTGTTTCATCGCGTAAAAGCCGCGATCCAGACCGCGGGTGCCTATACCGCGCGGGAATCGGTGGCCTGGCACAAGGCCAATAGCTGCCTGGGTTGCCATATCCAGACCCAAAGCCTGCTCGGGCTCCAGTCTTCACTGGGCAAGGCGGACGTGGACGAAGCGACCGCGGACTACCTGCTGCGGGAAATCCTGTCGAGCCAGTTGGCGGACGGCACGGTTCGACGTTCCCATCCGGAGTACGCCAAGAACCAGACCGCGTTCGCGCTCTGGGCGTTGAACTACGTGCCCGACCGCGACCGGACCTTTGTGACGCGCGAAAAGGGGCTGGCTTATCTGTGGGGCAGAAAGCAGGTCAGTGGCAACCAGATGTACTGGTCCACCGACCACGCTAGCGGCTGGCTCGATAATACCGATGCCATGACCGCCCTGGTCGCCCAGTCCATCCATCACTTGGTGGTGGACGCGAGTCAGCGCGACAACCTGACCGATCCGCAACTGACGCTGATCAACAATTATCTGGCACAACTGCCCGCCATTGCCGAGTACTTCCTGGCGCGCGCTGGCAATACCGACAACGATAACCTGCGCCATGGCATGCGTCTGGTGGGCCTGGGCGAGCTGCGCATGTTGGTGCAGGACGAGGCGCTGTCTCAGCGTATCGACGCCGCCATCATTCAACTGGATACACTGCTGCGCGGTCGGCAGGAGCAAGACGGCGGCTGGAACCGCTATGCAAGCGGCTCGGTGGGCGACCCCTTGTCCTCCGCCTGGGTGGGAATGGCGCTGAACTATCAAAAGCCGCCGGTGACCGATCCGGTGGTCAGCAACAACATCGAGTTTTTGCTCAACGCCCAGAGCCCGTCCGGTACCTGGATCACCAACAGTGGCCTCTTTACCACGCATCTGGCGACCACCAGCCTGGTGATGGCCTATCTGCCGGTTGCCCTGGAACACTTGGGAAATCCTGATGTCCGGCTGGGGCAGATTTCCCTGCTGGAAGGGCAGAATGGCCCGCATCAAGTCAGTGTCACGGTGTTCAACCGCGGTTTGTCCGATATCGTCGCGCCGGTCACCCTGACGTTCTACAACGGCAAGCCGGAACAGGGCGAGGTACTCGGAACGGCGAGCATCGAGTCGCTGAAGAGCAATGTCTCCCAGCGGGCCTCGATTGCGGTGGCCGACGAGGCGTTGACCGACGACGTCCATATCACCATGACCGTCGACCCGGGCGTGGAAGAGTGTCAGATCGAGAACAACACCACACAGGCCGCGCTGGTGCGGGTACGTGCGACCGATCCGGGCGATCTGTTCGATACCCAGGTTTATCTGCTCAACGTCGAGGATGTGAATGAGCCGCCGGTCATTACCAGCAATCCGGTGACGGACCTGCAAGGTGGCCAGCGTTTCAGCTACCAGGTGAAGACCAGCGATGGTGATACCGGGGATGCGCATATCTTTACCCTGGTTTCGGCACCGGCCGGGCTGTACCTGGATCCACGCACCGGTAAATTCAGTTCCTATCCGTCCAAGCTCGCACCGGGTGATTACCAGGTTGTGGTGCGGGTGGAGGACCTGCGCGGCGAGGTGACCGAGCAGACGTTTGCGCTGACGATTCATCAGAATCTGCCGCCACGGATCACCAGCCCCGCCCAGGTGAGCGCGCAGGAAAATGCCGCGTACCGCTATGACGTGGTGGCGACGGATCCCAACGTCGGCGACCTGTTGAGCTTTGCGCTGGAGCATGCGCCGGCGGGAATGAGCGTTGCGCGTGATTCTGGTGTGCTTGAGTGGACGGCTGCCCAGGCGAAAGCGTTTGTGGATAACGCCATCGATCACAATCAGCAATGCGTGGCTGAGCCGACGGATCAGCTTGGTGGGCTTAATCCCATCGTGAAATGGGCCTGGTCCGCCACGACCGAGCCTAATGCCGCATTTAACCAGGTGATGCAGGCGCCCATCGCGGTTCCTTTGTATGACACCAATGCGGACGGCGTGGTGGATGCTAACGATGACATCGCCATTATTTTTCAGACCTTCAGAGGCTCTAGTTACAGCAGCCCGGGTTATCTGCGCGCCATCTGGGCAAAGTCAGGCCAACATATCTGGACAACAGCGACTGAAGTCCGCGTGCTGCCGGAAGGCTCCCTGGCTGCCGCGGATATCGATGGGGACGGCTTTGTTGAAATCATTGTCCCCCAGCATGGTGGCGGCGTTGTTGCCATTTCCCATGAGGGTACGATCGAGTGGGTGTCGCAGACCAAACCCTACGTGGGCTGGGGCGGTGCCGCAATCGCCGATCTGGACAAGGACGGTGTTGCTGAAATCATTGTCGGCAATACGGTGCTGGATAATCAGGGCCAGCTGAAATGGCAGGGCTCAGGTCCGGTTGGCAGTAATGGTGTCGGTCCGCTTTCCTTCACGGCCGATGTGGATCTTGACGGCTATCAGGAGGTCATCGCGGGCGGCGCTGTCTACAGCCATTCGGGCGAGTTGCGCTTTAACAATGGCGAGGGCTTTAGCGCCGTTGGCAACTTCGACGATGATGAGTTTGCGGAAATCGTCGTCGTTTCAAACGGCAGTCTGTCTCTCTACAACCATGATGGGTCACGAATCTGGGGGCCAGTCGGCATCCCGGGCGGCGGCAAGGGCGGTGCTCCGACGGTTGCGGATATGACCGGTGACGGACGCCCTGAAATCGGTGTGGCAGGCGCCAGCCGTTACGCGGTGTTTGATGCCGATGGCGGCATCGTGTGGACCTCACAAACCCGCGACCAATCCTCCAATGTCACCGGCTCCTCGGTATTCGACTTCAATGGCGATGGACGGGCGGAAGTCGTGTATGCCGACGAATATTACCTGCGCATCTACGACGGCCCCACCGGCGAAATCGTTTATGAGCTTCCCAACACCAGTGGCACCACCTATGAAATGCCGCTCGTCGTTGATGTGGATGGCGATAATCACGCGGAAATCGTTGTCATCAGCAATAACTACTCGCAAGGAAGCTTCAGCGGGGTTCGCGTCTTCGAGGATGCGAATGATAGCTGGATGCCGACTCGGAGCATCTGGAATCAGCACGCCTATAACGTCAATAACATTGGTGACGATTTGAAAGTGTCGTCCGAGCCCGAGCCGAGCTGGTTGACCCACAACACCTTCCGTCTGAACACCTTTGCGGATCGTAGTGCGCTGGCGTTACCTGACCTGGTGGTTC
>CAYXVO010000063.1:4972-10460 GCA_964467875.1 uncultured Pseudomonadales bacterium
GAAATCGTGGCTTGGCGCCCGTGACCAAGCCCGTTGAGATCGCCTTTGTCCACGAACACTTCTGGACCGGCGACGCAGCACTCGGCAGCCAGACGGTTGCGGGCTTGAAAGCCGGTGAAGAAACAACGGTTTCCCTGGTGGTGGACGGCACTCTTCTGATCAATGCCATCCGCGCCGAACTCACGATGCCGGAAGGTGTAGTGGAGTGCCTCAGCGACAACAACAAGACCCGCGCGGCCCTGGTGGAGGTGCGCGTATTCGACGAAGCCGGTCTGTTCGACACGCAAAAGTTCGCGGTTTCGGTCGCCAACGTCAACGACGCTCCCATCATCGTAAGCGACGCAGCCAGCCAGGCAGCATCGGGGCAGCCGCATCGTTTTGAAGTCAAAGTTCAGGACGCCGATAAAGGCGATGCTTTTGAGTATGAGCTGATTGATGCTCCGGCAGGTGTGGAAATCCACTCCCGCACCGGCGTGCTCTCCGCCAAGGACTTGAGCGACGGCGTGCACAGCTTCACCATCCGTGCAACCGATCTCGCCGGCGAATCCGCCGAGCAGATCCATGTCTTGACCGTTGCGCCGCCGGATAATCTGCCACCTGTCTTCACTTCGGTTGCGCCAGATGTCGGCCAGGTGGGTGTCGAGTACAGCTATCAGGCCCAGGCCAACGATCCCGACGGCGATGAGGTGGTTTACCTGCTCAGCCGCAGCCAGCCAGGCATGACCATTGACGGCGAGAGCGGCGCGGTGCGCTGGACGCCAACCGATGCCCATATCGGCTCGCGCTCGGTGGAAGTTACCGCGCTGGACGCGCGCGGCGCCTCCAGCAAGCAATACTTCCTGATCAATATCGCGGACCCCTACGCCGCTAACCGCCCACCGCTGATCACCAGCGTGCCGTCAGGTAGCGTGGTCGCCGGCAAAACCTTTAGCTATCAGATTGCCGCCAATGATCCGGATGGTGATGCACTCAGCTATCGTTTGACCGGCGCGGTCGGCAACATGGCGATCGGCGCGCAAGGGCGCTTCACCTGGCTGCCCGCAACCGAACAGGTGGGTCAGACGGTGGTTGTGGAGATTGAAGTCTCCGATGGCCGTGGTGGCTATGCCGCGCAGAAGCTGACGTTACCCGTCAATGAGAGCGCGAATCATCCGCCTGTCATCAGCAGTGTGCCCGGCCAGGCCGCCCTGGTTGGCAACCGCTATGAGTACGCGGTGCAAGCGTCCGATCCGGATGGTGATGCCATCCAGTATGGCCTGGAGCAAAAGCCCAATGGCATGACGATCAGTGCTGGCGGCGTTGTTTCCTGGACACCGAGCAGCGAGCAGGCCAATCAGGTGTTCGAGGTTCTGGTGCGTGTCGAGGATGCCCGTGGCGCGGCCTCCATTCAAAGCTATGGCATCGCCGTGAACCTGGCGGCAACGCCCAACCAGATGCCGACCATTGACAGCGTGCCCACGTCTCCCGCGTTTGTAGCGGAAGAGTATCGCTATGACGTGGTCGCGCGGGACCAGGATCAGGACACCCTGCAATACAGCTTGAATACTGCTCCGGAGGGCATGGCCATCAGCGCCGCCGGCCAGCTGCGCTGGACGCCAACGGCCGCGCAGGTGGGTGACCATACGGTCGCGGTGCGTGTCAGTGACGGCCGCTCCTATGTGCAGCAGAGCTATACGTTGGTTGTTGTCGAGCGTGTTGCGGGCGACACCAACCAATATCCCGAAATCACCAGCCTGCCAACCTTCGAGGCGGCGCTGGACCAGACCTATCACTACCAGGTGGTGGCCACGGATGCCGACAATGACCCGTTGACCTATGGCTTCATCTCCGCGCCCCAGGGCATGACCATCTCCGAGCAGGGGCTGGTGCACTGGGTACCGGTCGAAGGCCAGCTGGGCAGTCAGGATCTGGTGCTGTATGCCGATGATGGCAAGGGCAAGAGCCTGCAAAGTTACAGCATCCAGGTCAGCAAGGACGTGCTGCCGCTTAGCGTGACTCTGACCGCCACCCCCGAGCTGGCCCAGCCGGGCGAGCGCGTGCGGATTAACGTCTTCGCCAATGGTGGCCAAGGCCCAATCACCCGCACCCTGACCCTCAACGGTGAACCGTTGGTGCTGAACAGCTATGGTCAGGCGGAATGGATTGCCTCCGGCACCGGTCGTCAGACGCTAAACGCGACGGCTACCGACGGCACAATCACGGCCAGTGACAGCCTGTCGATTTCAGTGGCCACCCCTGGCGATACCACACCGCCACAGGTCTCCATCAGCGCGCCAGCGTTCGATTCGGTCATTACGGCGCCGACCGATGTGATCGCCACCGTGCAGGACGACAATCTGGCGTTCTACCAGGTACTGATCTCGCCGCGTGGCCAGCAGCAATGGCAAGTGATTGCACAAGGCACCAGCAGTGTCACCGAAGCGGCGGTCGCCATCTTTGATCCGACCCTGCTGGTCAACGGCCAGTACGATCTGGCCATTCGTGCCGAAGACGCCAACGGCCAGTCCGCCAGTGACAGCACCAACCTGATCGTGGAAGGCGACCTCAAGGTCGGCAACTTCTCCATCACCTTTGAGGACCTCCGCGTGCCGGTGGCGGGCATTCCGATCCAGGTAACCCGCACCTACGACAGCCGCCGTCGCTTTGAAGATCTCGATTTCGGCTTCGGCTGGAGCGTGGGCTATCAGGATGCCAAGGTGGAAGAATCCCGAGCCCCGGGAACCGGTTGGGCAGTCAACCGCTACAACCGTGGCCCCATGGGATTGATCGCGGACTTCTGCGTGGAGCCGCTGGGCGCGCCCACTGTTACGGTCACCTTGCCAGGTGGCGACGTGGAGCGCTTCGAAGTGGGTGCCTCACCCCGTTGTAGCACCTATCAGGTGATTCACGACGTGACGCTCACCTTCACCGCCATGGGTGATACCCAGTCGAAACTGGAAGCGCTCGGTGACGCGAGTGCCCGTTATGCAGGTGGCATGCTGCTGGAAACGGGTTATTTCAGTGGTCCGGTCAATCCGGACCGCTACAAGCTGACCACCCAGTCGGGTTACCAGTACTTCCTCAACCAAGGCTTCGGCGTTGAGAAAGTTATCGATCCCAATGGCCACACGTTGACCTACACCAACGACGGTATCTTCCACTCCAGTGGCAAGGCGGTGCGCTTCAACCGCGATAGCAGCGGTCGCATCCAGACCATCACCGACCCCAACGGGCAGGTTCTGAACTACCGCTATGACAGCCGAGCGGACCTCGTTGCCGCCAAGGATGCCATGGGTGGCGAGACGACGTTTAGCTACAACCGCAACCACGGCTTGCTGGAGATCGTCGATCCGCTGGGACGCAGCTTGGTCAAGAACATCTATGACGATGGCGGCCGGTTGATCGCCCAGGAAGACAACGAAGGCAACCGCACCGAGTTCAACCACAACCTGGATGGCCGTCAGTCCGCGGTGACCGACCGCAACGGTGGCACCACCTTTTACTACTACGACGAGCGCGGCAACGTCACCAACAAGGTCGATGCCGAAGGCCATACCTGGTCCTACAGCTATGACGAGCGTGGCAACCAGCTGAGCCAGACCGATCCGCTGGGGCGGGTGACGTCGGGCATCTTCGACGCGCGTAACAACCAGCTGTCGCAGACCGACGCGCTCGGCAATACGGTACAGTTCACCTACAACACCCGAGGCCAGGAGCTAACGGTGGTGGACGGCCGTGGCAACACCTACACCAATACCTATGACAGTGTGGGCAACTTGCTGACGGTGACAGATCCCACGGGCAAGGTCGCCGGCAACAACATTGATGCCAAGGGTAATGTCACCAAGTCGGTGGATGCACTGGGCAATGAAACCAGCTATACCTACGATGCGGATGGCCACAAGCTGACCGAAACCGATGCCTTGGGCAACGTCACCCGGTTCACGTATGACGCCAATGGCAATGTGCTGAGCGAGACCCGTACCCGCAGGGTCAATGGCAATGCGCTGGAGGAGACGACGCGCTTCGTCTACGACGCCCGTAACCGTCTGCTGGAAACTCAGTACCCGGATGGCAGTGTCAGCCGCACTGAGTATGACGCGGCCGGTAACCAGACCGCGACCGTCGACGCCTTGGGGCAGCGCACCGAGCACGACTACGACGCCTACAGTCGCCTGCTCGAAACCCGCTTCCCGGACGGCAGCACCGAGACCAAGACGTATGACGGTGAGGGCAACGTTCTCGCTGAAACCGACCGTCTAGGCCGCACCACGAGCTACAGTTACGACAAACTCAACCGTGTAATCCGCACGGACTTCGCCGACGGCAGCTTCACCAGCACCGACTACGATGCGGCAGGCCGCGTCATCGGCGAAACCGATGCCCGTGGCAACCGGACCCGCTATGAGTACGATGCCGCCGGTCGCCGCACTGCCGTCATCAATGCCGAGGGCCAGCGCCACAGCTTCAGCTATGACGCGGACGGCAACCTCGTCAGTGAAACGGACGCCAACGGCCATACCACCAGCTATGAGTACAACGCCCTCGACCAGAAGGTGAAAACCACCTTCCACGACGGCAGCACGCTGCTCGAAAGCTACGATGCCCTGGGCCGTCGCATCGGTCAGACCGATCAGAACGGCCGCACCACGAGTTTCGGCTATGACAAGCTCGGCCGTCTGACCCAGGTCACCGACGTCAAAGGCCAGGTCACCAGCTACACCTATGACGCGGCGGGCAACAAGCTGACCCAGACCGACGCGGAAGGCCGCACCACGACCTGGACTTACGACAGCCAGGGCCGGGTCCTGAGCCGCACGCTGCCTCTGGGGCAAGTCGAGACGTTTGCCTACGACGTCAACGGCAATCTGAAGACGCACACCGACTTCAATGGCCAGACGACAACGTACAGCTATGACGCGGCCAGCCGCGTCACCCGCATCGACTATGCCGACGGCAGCCTGGAAAGCTTCAGCTACGATGCAGCGGGCAACCGCCTCTCGGCCTCCAGCGAGCAGGGCACCACGACCTACGAGTATGACGCCCAGAGCCGTTTGCTCCAGGAGCGCCAGCCTAACGGAGTGACACTGAGCTACACCTATGACCAGGTCGGCAACCGCACCAGCGTCACCGTCCAAATCGGTGGTCAAAGCAGCACCACGACCGAAGGCTACGATAGCCTCAACCGGTTGAGCACCGTGGTCGATGCCGATGGCGGCGAGACTCGTTACAGCTACGACGTGGTGGGCAACCGCATTGGTGTGTTGCTGCCCAACGGCAACGTCACCAGCTATGCCTACGACGCGCTCAACCGCCTGACCGATCTCACCACGGTGGATGCCAACAATCAGGCGCTGGCGGATTACCGCTACAGCCTGGATGCCACCGGCCGCCGCACGAAAGTGGAAGAGAGTCATAACGGACGCGTCGTGGAATACAGCTATGACGAGCTGTATCGCCTCACCCAGGAAACGGTGACCGATCCCGTCAACGGCAACTCTGTGGCGGA
>CAYXVO010000064.1:0-10327 GCA_964467875.1 uncultured Pseudomonadales bacterium
CGTTGCTGGAGTTCGGGGAAACG
Source organism: uncultured Pseudomonadales bacterium (assembly GCA_964467875.1). Classification (GTDB taxonomy): domain Bacteria; phylum Pseudomonadota; class Gammaproteobacteria; order Pseudomonadales; family Oleiphilaceae; genus JAEZAA01. Next base: position 24 of record CAYXVO010000064.1, read on the forward strand.
TTACGCGCCGATGCGGTATTGCAGCGCAAGCTCTACAGCCTGCCCAACGTGACCGTGATCAAGTCCGCCCAGACCACCGAGGTCAACGGTGACGGCCAGAAAGTGAGTGGCCTGACCTATAAGGATCGCACCACCAACGAGATCTACCGGGAAGACCTGGACGGTATCTTCGTCCAGATCGGCCTGGTGCCGAACACCGACTGGGTCAAGGACACCCTTGCACTCAGCAAGTTTGGCGAGATTGAGGTGGATGTGCGGGGCCAGACTTCGGTGCCGGGTGTGTTTGCCGCCGGTGACGTCACCACGGTGCCGTACAAGCAGATCATTATCGCCATGGGCGAGGGCTCGAAAGCCGCCCTGAGCGCGTTCGACCACCTGATCCGGACCTCCGTGCCGGAAGAGGCAAGCTCGGTGGCCTGAGGCTGACCGACGCGGTCAGCGCACCCAATGCGATAAGTATGTAAAACAGTTGTCCCAAGCCCCGCGACAGGTTCACACCGGCGGGGCTTTTTTCGTTTCGGGTTCGGTGAGCCCGCACAATCCGCTGGCGAACGTCAGCCTGGCGGTGGGGTGTCGAGCTCTTGCTCCGCCGGTTGTCCGTCCGTTAGCTGACGGATCACCCGGCAGGGATTGCCCGCTGCAAATACATCGGGTGGTATGTCGCGGGTCACCACGCTGCCGGCGCCGATCACGCTGCGCGCGCCGATGGTAACGCCGGGATTGATGATGGCGCCGCCGCCGATCCAGACATCGTCTTCGATCCGTACCGGCCTGGCCGATTCCAGCCAGCTCCGCCGCGTTGCCGCATCCAGCGGGTGGGTGGCAGTATAAATCTGCACCGCCGGGCCAATCAGGACGTTATCGCCGATGTCCACGCGGGCACAGTCCAGCACCACGCAGTTGAAGTTGAAGAAGACCGACTGGCCCAGGTGAATGTTGCTGCCGTAATCGCACTGAAACGGCGGCTCGATCCAGACTGTGCCAGCGCCGGCGCCAAACAGCTCGTTTAACAGGTGGCGGCGCCGTTTCAGTTCCTGCGGTCGGCTGTCGTTGAACGCCTTGAGAAGTTCCCGCGCCCGACGTCGCTCCATACTCAGCTGGTCATCGCTCGGGTCGTAGAGGTCCCCGCGCAGCATCTTTTCCTTTTCCGTCGACATAAGGCCTCCAGGTTGATGACGTGCCCATTAAACACAGGTCAGGACGGGCCACAGACAAAAAACACGCAAAATACCACAGCGCCGAATCGGAGTAATGGCATACACGCCTATCGGCAGCATAAGCCTAGCTCCGCGTTAATGCGTGGAAACGAAACATGGCGGTCGCCGAATACAACCGATACAAATTGGTGCGGAGCGTCAAATCTTTCGGTCAAACCAGCGCCCAGGCTTACTTGAATCGCCCGTATGGCTGCTACAGACTTGCCCCATGGCCAGGGTCGAGTAAAGCCCATGGCTTCTGGGAGAGGCGGGATACGTCGGAGCCAGCAGCTGGATAGTAGCGCCTCTCATCATCCAATCATGGATGACGTTGCAGCCTATACCGGCCGGTCTGAAAGGGCTGTGGCGCGGCAACCGCAACGCCGATGGAGACTGATATGGCTGGCAAGCTCAGCAATATCAAAATTAAGGAACTGCCCGAAATCAAGTTGGGCGGTGGCATCGATCTGGACCTGGACAATATCCACCTCAAGGAACTGGCGCCCATCAGCGTGGGTGTGACCAGTCTGCCCAAGATCGAGGTTGGCGTCACCGATCTGCCCGAGATCAAGGTTGGGGTGACCGAGTTGCCGGTCATCCGGCTCAACGCCAACGCCACGCTCTCCTCCGATAATCGCGTCGTCACCGATAACAAGCTGCAATCCGACAACCGCGTGGAGCTGGATGTGCGGGTTCGCGAGCTGCCGCAATTCGACCTGCAGTTGGGGTTTCGCCCCATGCGCATCCACTTCCCCATGGGCTACCGGTTCTGCCTGAGCCTGTTTGGTGTCGATGTGTTCAAGTTGGAGGCCTGTGGCGAGAGCATGGTGGTGATCGATGACTATACGCCTCATCAGATCGAGGAATGTGAGTAACAACCAGATCAGGATTCCGGGCAACAAGCATCAGCCTGGAGACGCGGATAGCACCGCAAGGAGTGCAGCATGCATGGTCCCCATACAGGCGCAGCCGGCAGCGACTGGCGTCTCGGTCCGGGTCCCTACCAGTTTTCCGGCCCCCCCAGTCAGTGCGTGGGCGAACTGGAGCTGATCAACCTGTCTGATGACAAGGTCAAGGTGTCTGCCCTGGAGACCCGCCCATCCGGTCGCTCCCGGCGCGCCAGCCAGCCCCTTCCCGCGACCCAACTCACTCTGTCTGCCCGCTTGCCCCCGCACGGCGCGGCACGGGTCAGGGCAGTCCTGCAACTTGACCCACATTTGCCGCCCGGAACCTATCAGGCCCAGGTGATCAGCGGCGATCAGCAGGAAGCGTTGCAGATCGAAGTGAAAGAAGAGCGGGAGCTGGATGTGGAGCCGGAAGAGTTCATCCTGCGTGGCCAGGCCGGAGAGAGCCTGTCGCTCCCCATCGTACTGACCAATGAAGGCAACGTACCGGTGGCGGTGGATGACCTGGTGAAGGTCTGGCTGCAAGAGCGGGAATGGATTCGCCGCAATCTGGGACGCAGTCTGAGCGAAAGCGGGGATGACGACCCCTATGAAGAGGTCGCCAATCAGCTGGTGCGCCATCTGAAGACGTCCATGGTCGCGCCCCAGAGTGGGCTGTTCGAACCGCTGCCGGGCGGTGCCGTGGCGCCGGGCGAGCAGATTACCCGCACCCTGACCATCACCGTTCCGGACGGGGTCGGTGGGCGGATGTATCTGGGCTTCATTGAGTTCGACGAATACCTCATCGAATTGCAACTGTACGCCACCGCCGAGATCGTTATTGAGGCGAGGAGATAACCCGTGGACAAATCCTGCTGTGACCATGATCCGCACTCCTTATGCGGTCCATCTTTTAACGGTTGCGCCACGCCCAGCTGCGGCGCGCTCCTGTTGTTGCCGCCCCGCATGCTGACGGCCGCCGCCTGCGGTGCCGTGCAGGCGCTCAAGGACACCTTGAACAGTGCGCCGGGCCATTGCGGCACCTGTGGCGGATACCATGCCCGGGGCGGCACCTGTTGCGCGATTCCCGAGACCACCTGTCCCGACCGCTGTGCCTGTCACATCCACTGGGTGGGCTGCGCCAGCGACACCTTTCATTACCAGCTGCAGATTGCCAACGGGTCCAAGAAGCAGCGCGAGTTCACCCTGAAGGCGAAGCCTTTTCCATGCACTCAAGAGGCCGTTCAGGTGACGCCAGACAAGAAGACGCTGGATCCGGGCGAATCCTTTCAGGCGGAGGTCAGCTTCACCATTCCCGATGACTTTTCCGGCGGGCTGTATCACGGGGAGATCCTCCTGACCGGGGCGTATGAGCAGTGCATCCGCATTCATCTGTGGGTCAAGCCACGTCAGGCCTGCTGTTGCTTCATTGAACAAGGGGAGGTGCCCAAGCAGATCAAGGCGCATCACTGGTTTCACCATTTTCAATGTACCCAGGACTGCTTTCCGAGCCCGGGCAAGGTATAGCTGGCCCTGGACATTACCCTAAGGGCGTGAGCGGCACCGAATATCCATCGGCGAGCGATGATCAGGAGACTGAAGCCATGCAGGAGAAGAGGGCCATGGGACGTCCGAAGGCAACACCCACGCGGAATCTGCAAACCATCTTCAGCCGGTTTGCGACGCAGATTCAGGAGAACGCGCGCGAAAGTGCCCGGCTGGGCACGCGTTTTAACCAACTACAGACCGGGCTGGCCCGGCGCCGGCGCGACCTCGAGACGGTGTCACGCCAGGGGGCGGCGGAGCTGGCGCCCCTGCTTGAGTTGTCCGTGGAGGCCTACAGCCGGGTCAGTCGGCATCTGATTGCCTGTGTCGATGACCTGCTAAGTTTGGGCGAGCAGACCCTGGGCCGGGTCCTGGAAGTGCCTTCGGACACGCCGCAAGCCTTGCCCCAATTAGCGGATATCCCGCGCATTGCCTTGCGGGGCCGCCCCGGCGAGACCATCGAAGCGGAGTTCGTGATTCAGAACGATTTCGATTTTCCGGTCAGCTTTCAACTGCGCTGCCCGTCTGAGGGGGCCCAGGAGCGGAGCACCCTAGAGCAGAGCGCACAGGCCCCGGCCAAGTATCTGTTGAGCTTCACGCCGCAAACCGCGCATCTGGCACCGGATAGCCACAGCGTGGTGCGGTTGTGCGCGCAATTGGCTGCCGACATTACACCGGACGTCTATCTGGTCCAGGTGGCCATTGACGGGTTGGCTGGCGCGCAGGAGCGCACCGAAAGCAAGTGCTTCTGTGTGGAATTACAGGTGGCGGCCTGAGGGGGCGGCGCTACACAAACGATCTTCGGAGGGCGAGAGCATGGCCAACAGAATCGAACATCGATCGGTGGCGGCGAACGGCATCAACTTTCATGTGGCGATCTCGGAGCCCACCGGGCGGCGCAGCAGGACACAGGCACCGCCGCCGGTACTCTGCCTGCACGGGTTTCCCGAAGGCTGGATGAGCTGGCGGCTGCTGATGGAACAGATGCCGGAGGCAACCCTGTATGCACCGGACTTGCGGGGTTATCCGGGTTCCGATTACCCGCGCCGTGGCTACGATGTGTTCACCCTGACCGATGATATCAAGGCGCTCATCGAGGCGCTGGAGATCGAGCGGCCGATCCTGCTGGGGCATGACTGGGGCGGCGCGCTCGGCTGGATCTTCGCGCACCGATACTCCCGCCTCATCCGGCAGTTGGTGGTGGTCAACTGCCCGCATCCCAAAACCCTGCTGCGGGCCGTGCTGCGGTTCGAGGATCTGCAGCCCTTGCGGATTCCCTGGGTGCCGGCGTTCCAGATGCCGTTTGTGCCGGAATACCTGTTGACGACGACGGTGGGGCGCAAGCTGCTGGAACTGTCTTTTACCCTACGGGAAGGGCTCGACGGCAAAATGGATCGCAATGTGGTTCAGGACATCGTCGCGCGCTTCGATCATGCCCGGGACATGCGCGGGCCGGTTACCTATTACCGGGCGTTGGTCAGAACACTGCTGTTGCCCTGGCGGCGGGCGCGTCTGGATGCTCTCTATCGGTATCCGATCACGGTGCCGACGACCCTGGTCTGGGGCATGAAGGACGAGGCACTGTCAGCCACCGTGGCGCAGAAAAGCGATGAGGATGCCAGGTGTCCGGTGGATTGGCGTCCGCTGGAGGGTGTTGGCCATTTCGTTGACCTGGAGGCCCCGGATCTGCTAGCCGACGAGTTGCGCCGGGTGTTTGCCGGCAGCGAGATGCCGGACACCAAGTCCTGGTTTGAGGGCCTGGATCAGGTGCGCAACGAGGTTCTGGCATGAAGCCGCCTCCCGCGTGCGCCAGCAGGGTAGGACGGGTGAGGCACCCAAAGGAGTCCGGGGATGCGTGCAGCCTATGATGTCCTGGTCATCGGTTCCGGCTTTGGCGGCGCCATCACCGCCTGCCGTCTGGCGCAGGCCGGGCGCTCGGTCTGCGTTCTGGAGAAAGGCAAACGCTGGGACCGACTGGATTTCCCCCGTGCGCCGGGCGAGGTCGCGCCATCGACTCTGTGGCATTCCAAACGGCGCGGCGCCGGTGGTTTCATCGAGCATCGGGTGTTTCGCCGCATGGATGTTATTCAGGGGGTGGGCGTTGGTGGCGGCTCGCTGCATTACTTCAATGTGCATGCCCGCCCGCCGGCCTTTATCTTCGAGCGCCCCGGCTGGCCCGCGCAAACCCGGTTGCCGCAGCTGGCGCCGTACTACGAGGTCGCCGCCGACATGCTCGGCGCCAACCCGGTCAGTGCGCCACCGCCGCGCCAGTCGCTGCCCAAGCGCACACTGATGTTTGAGAAAGCGGCCCGTAGCCTGGGCTGGCGGGTGGAGCGGGTGCCCATCTGCGTGCATTTCGGTGCCGACGGGCAGATCTCGCCCGGCGGTAAACCCCAATCGGCCTGCCAGTATTGCGGTAACTGCCTGCTAGGCTGCCATGTCCACGCCAAGAACACGCTGGATCTGAATTACATACCTCTGGCGGAGCAGCAGGGCGCGGAAGTCCATTCGCAGCATCAGGCCCTGAAGATCACACCGCTGGCGGATGGCTACCAGGTGGATGTGGCCGATCTGGGCACAGCCCCGGACGGAAGCGTGCACCAACCAGTGCGGGCGCGGCAAGTCGTGGTGGCGGCGGGCACCCTGGGGAGCAACGAACTGCTGCTGCGCTGCAAGCACTGGTACCGAACCCTGCCCAATCTATCGGCGCGCCTGGGCCGGAATTTCTCCGGCAATGGCGACTTCCTGTTCGCCGGCACCCATTGTCCGCGCCAGATTATCGACCCGGGCCGGGGGCCCAGCATCACCGCCATGGTGACGCTGCGTCAGGGCCAGGACCTGATCAGCATCCAGGATCTGGGCTATCCCGACCCGCTCATCTGGTATTTCGATGCCGTTGTTCCCACCGCCAATCGTGCCCGCAATCTCTGGCGCCAGTTGCAGCGCTACGGCGCCGATACCCTGGGCTGGCGCCTGGATTTCGAACTCGATCAACTGATCGAAGATGGCTTTCTCACCCATTTTCTCCCGTACCTGGGCATGGCGACCGACGCCGCCGATGGTGTGCTGCATCTCAACCGGCAGGGCCAGGTGGAATTGCGCTGGTCGAACCGGCGCAGTATGCCGCTGTTTCGGGACATGGTGCGCCATATGCAGAGCTTGAGCCAGGCGGCCAATGGTCGCTTCATCAACAGCTTTCTCTGGCAGACGCCGCTGACTGGCCTGCGCCTGGGCAAGACCCTGACCGCGCATCCTTTGGGCGGCTGTGCCCTGTCGGATTCACCACGAACCGGTGTGGTCAACGAATTCGGCGAGGCGTGGGGCTATAAGGGGCTGTACGTGGCGGATGGTTCGCTGATGCCCGCCGCACTCGCGGTCAATCCCTCGGCCACCATCAGCGCCCTGGCGGAGCGGGTTGCCTTTCATATGGTACATGGGCGCGACATGACCGCAGGGGATGCGCAAACACCCCGGAACCGGGCGCAGGTGCATGCCCGTTCCGCTCCAATCGACGCGGTGGCGCTGGAGCCAGGCTAGCGCGACGACACCTGTTTACAACCCGTACACGGAGGGCTAACGCATGCAGGCTCAAGCCAACAGACGCAAACTGAAAGCAGTAACCAACGAGCCGGCCGGCGGTGGCGCGGTAACGACTGATGACCGAGTGCAGGAATGGCTGTCTTTATCCCAGGAAGAGCTGGATGCCATCTACCGTCGCGCAAAGCCCGGCACCATCCCCCAGGGCGATACCCGCGGTACACCGATCTGGGCCGATGGCGCTTTTCCCCACCTGTTCGCCCGGGTGGCACGCCGGGTTGGCTGGCAAGGCAAGGTGTTCGACCTGTTTGGCCCGGATTACACCAAGGGCGTGGTGGTCAACAAGGTTTCGCCACTGGGGCTCAATCTGATCGTGGCCAAAGTCTATCGCGATGCCAGCTGGCTCGACGGCAAGGAAGCCACGGTGATCGATTACAGCAAAACGTCGCTGGCGGCCCACCAGATCCGGGACGAAATCCGCGAAGTGGAGCCCGGGTTGTATTTGGGCAAGGTCTGGTGGGGCAAGCGGCGCATTCTCGATTTCGCGCTGGAAGCCTCAATCCACTAATAGGCGCCTCAGTCAATGGGAGGACAACGATGTGACCGCATTCACCCAGCTCCGAGAGCTGACACATTTGACGGATCTGACGCAACTGACGCCGGTTAAGCGAATTTCCGATGTAACCCAACGTGCTCGCGCACACCCCTGGACGCTGCTGAACGCTGGCTTGAACGGCCTGAAAGCCCGTCTGCAGACCTGGAGTCAAATGCCACAAAACCCTGTGACCGTCCTGGCGCCACTGGACCCCGGCAAGGAGTCGCGGCTGCGTCAGTTATTGGAGAAGATCGACCAGGATACGGAAAATAATCCCATTCTGCCGTTTGCCAGCTTTGGCGATAAGTTGCATTTCGCCCGCCTGCTGATTCTGGAAGGACCGGACCATCCCCGCACCTATGGCTCCAGTCTGGTGTTTCTGGCCAACGTGGACGGTCCGGTGGAGGCCTTCCTGCAGCAGGTCGCCGAGGTTGCCGCGTCCGGTCTGGATGAAGTCTTCTCTGCCTGTCGCGACTACCCGCCCAAACGCCGGCGCACGACGGCGACCCGTTTGGCGTTTCTGCAGGCCTGTCTGGTCACGGATCAGGCGTTTTACATCAACAGCGTTGGTCGCACCGTGCGCCAGATTCGCCAGGAGGATGAGCTGCACCAGGCGTTGCGGTGCTTCCTCAACGACCTGGAACGGCCGCTGCAATTGTCCGCCAAAACCATGCGCCAGGTGCTGATCGATTTTGTCGCCTCGCGCACCGAGCTGAGCTGGGCTCTGCAACCGGCACAACGGCCCGGCCTGCTGTGGCGGCTAAAGGAAGAACTGCGTTTTGCACTCATCCTTGCCGGGGGCGCGGTGGTGGTATTCTGGAGCTGGCCAGTGTTGGCCTTATGGCTGTTCAACATCGACCGGCTCAATCGGCAGGATGACGAAGACCGACTCCGTCCGCCACTCAGCCGCTTGACCCAGTTGCGGGCGCGCGAGGACATTCTGGTCCAGAACCAGTTCGCCGCCGTGGGCTTCGTCAAGCCGGGTTGGATCAGGGGTTTGCATACTCGGGTCCTGCTCGCGTTGGGGCAGGTCGGCTTTCGCCACATCTTTAACAAGGGTGATCTGGCAACCGTGCCGATCTTGAACCTGCAAGGCGTCAACACCATTCATTTCGCCCGCTGGATCTTTATCGAGAATCGCCAGCGTCTGCTGTTCGCCAGCAACTATGACGGCAGCCTGGAAAGCTACATGGTGGATTTCATCGACAAGGTGGCCTGGGGCATCAATCTGGTATTCAGCAATGGCGTCGGTTTTCCCCGCACGATGAATCTGGTGCAGGAAGGCGCCCGCAAGGAACAGCTGTATAAGGACTACCTGGGTAACCACCAGATCGAAACTCTGGTCTGGCATTCCCCCTATCCACAGCTCACTGCCGTGAACATCGCCAACAACGAGGCAATCCGCGCCGGCCTGCGCGGCTACATGAGGGAGAGACAGGCGCGAGCCTGGCTGCGGCGTATCAACTAGGGCTGCCGACAGACAGGACCTGCGGCAAACAGGACGAACAGGACGCGTGGCAACTAGGAAGAACGGCAAACAGGACAAACGGCATCAGGCCAGAGGAATCAGCATGAATCCCTACAGCAACATCGAAGCGCCGGACATTCAGGCCCTGGTGGCCCGGGGTTACGGCAATCTGCCGGATGCCGCCTATATTCTGGCGGAGATTGTCGACCCGACCCGGGCACGCAGCGGGTTACAGGGACTGATCGGCAAGATCACCTATGCCGATCACAAACCCGATACGGTTGCGCTGAACCTGGCCCTGAGCTGCAATGGGCTGACCGCTCTGCAGGTGCCGGAGGATATCGTGGAGAGTTTCTCCGACGAGTTTCGCGCCGGTATGAGTACGCCGCACAAGCGCCGCATCCTGGGGGACGAAGGCACCAATGCGCCGGAACACTGGGATTGGGGCGGTCCGGACACGGCGCCGGTGGATGTTGTCTTTTTTCTTTATGCCGCGAGCCCCGAGGTGTTGGCTAGCGAGTGCAACCGTCTGCGGGATGGGTTCGAGGCGGCAGGTCTGAGCGAGGTGATGACCCTGGAGACCAAGGAAAGCATCGAGTTCAAGGAGCACTTTGGCTTTCGCGACAGCATCTCCCAGCCCTATTTTGCCGAGTTCGACCGCCAACAGCGTGATTTGGCCAATGCGGTGCCCCTGGGGGAAGTGCTGCTGGGGTATCCCAATGGGTATGAGCGCTTTACCCAACGTCCGCTGGTGGATCCGGGACGGGATAGCGAAGATCGCCTGGTTATGGATGTGGAGGGCACGGGGCTGAAGGATCTGGGCCGTAACGGCACCTATCTGGTGTTTCGCCAACTGGCTCAGGATGTGAAAGGCTTCTGGCAGTTCATGCGCGAGCAGGGTAGTCACTGCAAAGGCAACGATAAGCCTGGAGACGCAGACACGGACGCCATTGGCCTGGCGTCCAAGATGGTGGGGCGTTGGCCCAGCGGCGCGCCTTTGGTGCTGGCACCGAAGGAGGACCAGCCGGAGATGGAGAGCAAGAATACCTTCGCCTACCACCGCAACGATCAGCACGGCT
>CAYXVO010000065.1:0-10021 GCA_964467875.1 uncultured Pseudomonadales bacterium
ATTGGAGGCTCAGGCCATCGTTCGTCATGGCGCGTTTCAGACAAGCTTCAATCACGGCCGTGCGGCTGCGCTGGGCCGCCAGTTCCGGCGTATAGAAGCAGAACCTGGCGCGGCCACTTTGCTTGGCATGGTACATGGCGAGGTCTGCCGTGTGGATCAGGCCGTCCACATCGTCGGCATCGCGCGGGAAGTGGCTGATACCGACGGAGGGTGAGATGGTCAGCGTCAGGTTGCCGATCCGGAACGGTCGAGAAATGTTGGCCAGCACATGCCTGGCCACGGTGGCGCTACGCTGGGGGCCGTCCAGATGGGGCAGCACGACTACGAACTCGTCTCCGCCCAGACGTCCCACCACGTCCTCGTTCCGGGTGCATTCGGTGAGACGGCGGGCCACCTGGCGCAGCAGTTGGTCGCCCACCTCATGGCCGTAGAGGTCGTTCACCGGCTTGAAGCGGTCGAGATCGATGAACAGCAGGGCGCCTTCGAGATGATTGCGGTCGGCGGCCGCGAGCAAGCGCTGGGTATAGCCGAACACCAGGGCGCGGTTGGGCAGGCCGGTCAGGGGGTCGTGCTGTGCCGCCTCGCGGATCCGCTGCTCCGATAACTTGCGCTCGGTCAGATCCAGGTGAATGCCGGTCAGCTTGCGCACCTGGCCCGTCGCATCGCGCTCCGTTATGGTGCGGGCGAGAATCCAGCGGAATTCGCCGCTGCGGTGGCGTAGCCGGAACTCCAGTTCGAACTCGGGTGTTGCCTTGGCAATGTGGCGCTGGAGGTGGGCGAGAACCCGGGGCCGGTCTTCGGGATGGAGCCGTGAGGCCCATTCTTCGTAATGACTTTTCAGGTCATCGGGGGCATAGCCAAGCTGCTTTTTATACAGTGGCGAGAAATAGGTTTCATTGGTTTCGAGATCCCATTCCCAGTCCCCGAGTTCGGCGATGCCGACGGCAAGTTGCAGTCGCTGCTGGGCCTTCCTGCGCGCCTGCTCGGCCAGTTTGGCGGCGGTAATGTCTTCCACGATTCCCAGTAAATACTGGGGTTCGCCCTGCTCGTCGCGCACCAGGGAAATGGTGGCGCGGGCCCATACCAGGCTGCTGTCCTTGCGCAGGAACCGCTGCTCGTGGGTCAGGTGAGGAATGGTGCCGGTCAGCAGGTGTGCAAAATGGTCGGGGGCGAGCTTGGGTTCGTCGGGCAGTCGCAGATCGGCGGCACGCATGGCGAGGAGTTCGGCGCGGCTGTAGCCGGTGACCCGGCACAGGGCCTCGTTGACCGCCAGAAAGCGGCGCTCGGCAATGGAGAGATGCACCAGGCCCACGGTGGCCTGCTCGAACGCCGCCTGCAATTGCGCCCTGGAATCCCACAGGGCCTGTTCCCAGGCCTTGGGTTCGCTGATGTCATCGGTGATCACGATGTTATAGAGGGAGTGGCCCTCGGCATCGCGTACGGCGGACGCCCGTACCCGCATCCAGACCGCATGACCGTTCCGGTGCAGGTAGCGTTTGTCGACGGCAATGCTGTTGATCAGGCCAAGGCGTAATTGATCGGTTGCTTCCCGACAGGTCGCCAGGTCATCGGGATGGCTGATGGCGAACACGTTCTGCTTGCGTAACTCCTCCTCGGAGTAGCCGAGCGCTTCACAGTAACAGCGGTTGGCGAGGAGGATGCGGCCGTCGGGCTCGGTCAGGGCAATACCAGTCGCGGCGTGTTCGAACACCGCTTGAAACAGGGGAGCACTTGCCAGCCCTCGCGCGCTCGGAGCAAGCGGCGAGAATGTCACAGATTCGTTCATGGTTGACCTCGATCCGTCGATGTCAATGTGCGCACCCTCATGTTCGGATGCGCGGAATCCCTTTGTTGTTCACCACAAACACAGACCGTGGCAGGGACACGGTAAAATCGGTGAGATCTTACGGAGTCTACTCGACCTGCGTGCGACTTGAAACAGTTACAGGGCGCGGCGTTCGCATTTATGCGACGCCACCCACGGGCGTATCTGACCTCTGGCTGAGTCAGTCTGCAATCCCGCCAATTACTTCCCGCTCCAGGAAAGCAAGTGGCAAATTCCCCAATTCTTAATAATACGCGGGTACCCTAAGATAAGTCCGCCTGCATCGACCTGGAGGTCTGCAGGCACAGCATCAGCTATCGCGACTAAATGGTTACTGCTGCACGAATTGGAAGGATCATGAATAAGTTTGAAACTGTGCGTTTTGCTGAGATCACCGAAGGCTCACACTTTCGTTGCCTGCAGCGTGGGCACATGGTGAAGGTGGCGGACAATGCCGCCCGCCGGCCCAGCGCGGTGCAGGATCAGTTTTTCTATCCCGCCACCACGCGGGTGATGCCGCTGCACTTGTGATGCCGCTGCACTTGTGAGGCGGCGCATTAATCCATTGCGCGCGGGTGTTCAGAGCGAACATCCGCGCATTGCCTAGACTGGATCGAACCTGGCTCCACAGGTTTGTGATTCGTTGCAGCTGTTAACGCTTTGGGGTAGTGCAGCCTGCCGTTTCGCTCTTCTCGCTCGAAATATTTCCCAGCCCCGTTAGACTAAAGCACTCGATTCTTAACAGGATTCCCGCGTGCTCAACCGTCTCTGGCTGGCCCTTTTCTTTATCGGCATCTTCACGGCATTTGTGGCCGCCGTATCCGGCGACTGGACGGCGCTGGAAGGCGTGCAGAATGCTCTGTTCAGCATGGCCAGGCTATCCGCCGAGATCGCCTTGGGGCTGATTGGCCTGATGGCTCTGTGGCTGGGGTTGTTTAAAATCGCGGAGGAGTCCGGGCTGGTGCGGGCTTTCTCCCGCCTGCTTGGGCCCTTGTTCCGGCGCCTGATGCCGGAAATTCCCGCCAATCATCCCGCCATTGGCAGCGTCAGCATGAACCTGATGGCGAACATGCTGGGTCTGGATAATGCGGCAACACCGCTGGGGCTCAAGGCCATGGCGGATCTGCAGACGCTGAATACCCGCCCCGACACCGCCACCAACGCTCAAATCCTGTTTCTCGTGCTCAACTGCTCGTCCGTCACCCTGATCCCGATCACCATTTTCATGTACCGGGCGCAGATGGGGGCGGTCTCGCCGGCTGATGTCTTCCTGCCGATTCTGATCGCGACCTCCTGCTCCAGCCTCGCCGGGCTTTTGATCGTGGCGGCGTTTCAGCGCATCAAGCTGACGGACCCGGTCCTGTTGGTCTGGTTTGCGGGGTTTGCGGTGTTGGGCGCGGTCTTTATGAGTTTCTTGCTGAGTCTGGGCAGTGTCGCGCTCCAGGCCTTTTCGAGTCATCTGGCCGCGTCGGTGCTATTGGGCATTGTGGCCCTGTTTCTCGGGGCGGGGGCCTGGACCCGCATTAATGCCTACGACAGCTTTATCCGGGGCGCGCGGGAGGGATTCGACACCGCCATCAAGATCATTCCCTTCCTGGTGGCCATGCTGGTGGCGGTTGGCGTATTGCGGGAAAGTGGTGCCTTGGGGCAAGCCCTGCAAGGGCTGGCGTGGCTGGTGGCGGCACTCGGATTCGACACCCGCTTTGTGGATGCCATGCCGGTGGCGTTCATGAAGCCGTTTTCCGGCAGCGGTGCGCGGGCACTTATGCTGGAAACCATGCAGCATTATGGGGTGGACTCGTTTCAGGCGCGCCTGGCGACGGTCATGCAGGGTAGCACCGAGACGGTGTTTTACGTGATCACGCTCTATTTTGGCAGTGTGGGCATCATCAAGATCCGCTATGCCCTCTGGTGCGGGCTGTTTGCCGATCTGGCCGGGGTGATGGCATCGATTGCGGTGTGTTACTGGTTCTACGGCTAAAAGGCAGGTGCATAAAATCCGCCCATAAAAAAAGGGATGAAGCTATGCTTCATCCCTTTTCGAGCCCGGTCTCACAAGGAGGCCGATGCTAACAAGTCCCGCTTAGATGGCGGTAACGCTGTCAGCTTGTGGGCCTTTGTTGCCTTGCGAGTAGGTGAATTCTACGCGCTGACCTTCGGCCAGAGTCTTGAAACCACCGCCTTGAATGGCGCTGTAGTGAACGAAAACGTCAGGGCCGGAATCTTGGGAAATAAAGCCAAAACCCTTGGATTCATTGAAGAACTTGACGGTACCAGTAGCTGTTTGAGCCATGAGGATAATCCTGTTTTAAAGATTGAGTGCCGAAATCGGCGTAATTAGAAAAAGCCAGAAAGGAACTAATCAAAAACAGGACGAGGCACTAATAAAGCTAGGTACGTCTTATCGATGAACTGATCATTCGCTGAACTTATCTGGAGCCCACTATACGCACTCTGTCGACGAAAGCCAGCATTTAATCGTCCCGTAGGTACAATTGCCCCGTTTATTAGACTGACGGCCCAGTCTCGTGGCTGGGTTTCTCATGAGATTTATCCACCACACAGGTCTCGGTTCGTTCCCATTCCGGTGGCATCCACAGGTGCCGGAGTCGGCTCCAGAAGCCGCCCGGTTTGGCCATGTCCCGAAATAGATCCAGATATTCATGGGTCCAGAGGGTCAGCAGACCATTGCCGGGTGGCGGACGGGTAATGCCGTAGTCGGGTGGATCCTGGGTATCTTCGTCGACGAAGGTGCCAAACAGCCGATCCCAGATGATGAAGACTCCGCCGTAATTGCGGTCCACGTAGCCGGCATTGCGTCCATGGTGCACACGGTGATGGCTGGCGGTGTTGAACAGCCATTCGAGGGCGGGATGCAGGCGCCCGATCAGGGTGGTGTGAATGAAGAACTGGTACACCAGCGACAGGGCATAGGCGATGCCAATCCACACCGGGTTTAGACCGAGCAGCGCCAGCGGTAGGTAGAACGCCCAGTTGCCGTTAAAGATGTTGGTGGCGCTTTGGCGCATGGCGGTGGAGAAGTTCATGCGTTCGGATGAGTGGTGGACCACATGGGCGGCCCAGAACCAGCGCATGCGGTGGCTGGCGCGGTGCATCCAGTAGTAGCAGAAGTCTACGCCGAGAAACGTCAGCAGAGCCGTGCTCCAGGTCAGTTCCAGGTCCAGCAGGCGATATTGGTAACAGAAGGCATAGACGGGAAAGGCGATGAGGCCGGCGAACAACAGCTCGGTGGTTTGGTAACCGGCTCCCAGGGCGAAGTTACGCACTGCCTCGCGTGCATCCATGAGCTGGGGATCGTGGCGGATACGGCGGTACTCCCAAAGCGCCACGCCGATGAAAATGGGGGTGGCAACCATGAAGATCAATTGCCGCTCGTCCAGCGCCAGCCAGGGGCTGATCAGGTTCCACAGCGGCAGCAAGCCACTGTTTTGCAGCACATCGTTCAGCAGGTCCAACAAGACCATGATCGCTCCTCCCCACACCGCATGACCGCATGACCGCATACGTCATCGTTCTGACAATATACGCCAAAGCGAGTCGTAAGTGAGGAGGAATGAATGCTCAGGTCTTGCCCATTAGTGGCGCCAATCCTTGAGGGGATAGCGGCGCGCTTAGCGCTGGCTGGGAATCCAGTTGCCATGAAATCCCAGGGGCACCCGCACCGGCAGTTCCACGACCGCCTGCGGCTCACCCTCCAGATCATCCGCGTTCAGAATCACCACCGAGCTGCGGTCGGTAGCCAGATCATACACATAGGACAACAGCCAGCCGTCGTCCTCGGCGCCCTGGCTCTTGCGCGGCACGAACACCGCTTCGGCGGACACGCCGGTAGGGCCAAAGCCATGGCTGATCTGGGTGCCGGTTTTCAGATCCATGCGGTAAATCTGGTTGGGGCGGGCCAGCTGATCCGGCGCCACACCGACGCTGTAGGCATAGCGATAGGGCTGCGTGGCCAGGCGTTCGTCGAAGCGCGGAAACTCCTGCGGCAGGTCATAGAGCACTTCCCGCTTGACGGTGTCGCTCGCCGGACTCAGGGTCCAGCGCTCAAACTGAACGGTCTGGGAGTCGGGGCCCTGGATTGAGCCGGCGAACATCCGGTTATGCACCACGGCGTCCAGGATGACGGTGCCACCCTCAAGATCGTAGGCATTGCAGGTGTGGAACACGAAGCAGGGATCCAGCTGCAACCAGCGAATCTGGTCGGGCTGGCCACGATGGGGCAGCAGCCCGACCCGAGCCCGATGACGGTCGTTCCACTGATAGGGAAAGGTGGCGCCGCGCACGATGAGCTTGGGCGAGAAGGTTACTGGCAGGTCCAGCACCACCACCTTGGTCGCGGTGATGGCGCAGTCGTGGATCATGGGGCCGTGCTTGACCGGGATCGCCACCTGGTGGGCGAGGCGGCAGTTCTTGTCGATCACCTGGTAATAGATCTGATGCAGCTGCAGCGCGTCATAACAGATGGCATGCATGTCGCCGGTGGCGGGATCCAGATGCGGGTGCGCGGAAAAGGGTGCCAGACGGTCGCTGTCGAACAGTCCATGTTTGAGGGTGTTGAGTTCCGGGTCCATCTCCACCGGCAGGGCGCCGGCTTCCACCAGGGCCCAGAGTCGTCCGCCGTGGCCGATGATGTTGGTGTTGACGGCTTCCGCCACGCCCTTGCGGGGGCCGGGTGCGCGCGGTTTCCCCAAAACCTGATTGACCTTATCGGTGCCCACCCAGCGGTTGCGGTACCAGAGCGCCTCGCCGTCGGCCAGGCGCAGCCCATGCACCATGCCGTCGCCGATAAACCAATGATGGGTGCCGGGGTTGCGGGGCGGGGTGATGGGATTGGGGCCGATGCGGGCCAGCAGGCCATCGAGTTCTCGCGGAATCTGTCCTTTGACTTGAAGCTTCTCGGCCGTGGTTTCCACCGAAACCGGTGCAAAGGCTGTCTGCAGGAACGGGTTGTCCAACTGTACCGGCGAGAAACGCTGCGCTTGCTGACCGAACCAGCGGGCGCCGCGTTCCAGGACCGATTGGAGCAGGGTCGATTGAGACATGTCAGAATCCTTTGAACGCGGCGCGTCCGGCCAGGGAGAATGGATACTCGTTATACTGGCTTGCCGGATGGTCGGGAGGCAAGTCGAACATCGGGAACCTGCGGTCTGTTTCCGTTTACAGCGCTACATCTATCTTTCTTCAATTCCACCGTTGTCTTTCTACAATTCCACCCACAGACGTTGCAGGTTGGCGAGGGATTTGGACAGCAGATCGAATTCCCGGGTCTTGCCCTGTTGCTCGAACAGCTGGCGCCGGGCGGTGTCGAGATCGAACAGGATCTCCCGCTGGAGCGGATCCCGGATCAGGCTTTGTAGCCAACCAACCGCCACCAGCCGTTCGCCGCGGGTGACCGGTTCCACCCGATGCAGGGTGGAGGAGGGGTACAGGATCATGGCGCCGGCCGGCAGTTTATAGCTCTGTTCGCCGGCACTGGTGTCCATCACCAGTTCTCCGCCCTCATAATCGCCTTCGTCGCTCAGAAACAACGTAAACGACAGGTCGCTGCGCAGGCGTTCGTCACCGCGCCCCATGACCGGATCATCCACGTGATTGCCATAGGCCATGCCTTCCCGGTAGCGGCTGAACAGAAGCGGTGACAGGCGTTTCGGCCGGGCCGCGATCTGAAATAGGGAATGGCGCCCCAGGCTCAGCTCGACTTCCTGCTTCAGGGCCTGAATTTCCGGTTCCTGCGGGGCTGCCTGCTCGTTGTGCTTCACCAGGCGCGCATGCCAGCCGGCTGTGTCCTTGCCGTCCTGAAAGCGGCTGGCGCTGAGCTGTTGCCGGATCCGACTCAATTGTTCGGACGACAGTATCTCGGCAATGCAGAGAATCATCGGGGCTCCTGGCCGTGGCGCGGGCCACGGGCTAACGGTTCTGGTTGATAATGAGAATGAGCTGCATTATTGTCAAAAGCATTTTTTAGCACAATGGGCCCTCGGCAGGCAAAACAAGCGAGAAGGAGACGGGCATGAAACATCAAAAGGTCAAACTGTGGCTGGGCATTGGCGTGGCCACGATGCTGGGCGGCTGCCAGATGCAGGGCATCAATGATGGCGCGAAGGCTCAGGACACGGCCGCGCATGGTCATGCCCAGCATGCCGGCGGCGAGGCAGGATTTGATCCCTACAGCCATATTACGACGTCCGCTGGTGGCGAGGGCGGAGAAGGCGGCGAGGGAGGTGAACGTGGTGCAGGCGGCACTGAGCTTTCTCCCCGCACCAACGCTGCGGTGTACTATGCCGAACTGGGCATGATGCGAGGCCATCTGCGTTCCGGCCGGGATATCTACGAAGCGGGCGAACCCGCCATGGCGGCGCCCCACATGGCCCACCCGCTGGTCGAGCATTTTCCCGATCTGAAGCTGGCCCTGCGGGCGCGCGGCGTGAAGGGAATGGAGGATGCCCTGGAGAACCTGGCCAAGGTGGCCGGTAGCGGCGCCAGCTGGGACGAGGTCATTCCGGCCTATCAGGAGGCCCAGCAGGTCATCACGGTGGCCCAGCAGAAG
The DNA here is from genome assembly GCA_964467875.1 of uncultured Pseudomonadales bacterium. Taxonomy (GTDB): domain Bacteria; phylum Pseudomonadota; class Gammaproteobacteria; order Pseudomonadales; family Oleiphilaceae; genus JAEZAA01. The sequence goes on from CAYXVO010000065.1 coordinate 8,394, forward strand.
GTCCAGCTGAATCTGAACAGCCTGCCCCAGTTCGTGTCCGACGTGACGCTCGCGCTGGCCAAGCAGGCGGTGCACGAATATGAGGAGGCGCTGGACGGCGAGCGGTTCGTGTTGATTGACGAGTATCAGGATGGTCGCGGCTTCATGCTGGTGGCCCAGGACCTCGTCCGCGAGATTCAGCCGCACCTGGCGTCCCGTGGCGAGGAAGGCTATCGGTCCGTTGTGGCCGCCCTCAATGAGCTGATGCTGGCCTGGCCCACGGTGATTCCGCCGGAGCAGCCGCCGGTTTCCATGTCGGAGTTGTATGCCTCCTTGTCGAAGCTGGAATTCGCCTTGGCGGATTACCGGCGATAACCGGCATCTTCGGATGTTTTGGGGGCGCTCAGCGGTGCCCCCGTTTTGTCTTGAACTATTTGGTCTCGAACCGTTCGGGACGAAAGCCATGCATGCGTGCGCCGTCGATCAGCAGAAACGGCACTCCTCGTCCGCCTAGACGCTCGAACACCTCTTTGGCCTTGGCCGACTGCTCGATGTTGAACTCGCGGTAGTCGATGTTCCTCTCGCCAAGATACTGTTTGGCGTGCAGACAATCGGGGCAATGGTCGATGGTAAAGACGACAACGTCTGGCCCGGTCTTGTCCGGTTCAGCCGAGACGTTCGCCGCCATGGCCAGCGCACAAATGAGCAGCCCGCCGTAATGAAGCATTCGCTTCACATCAGTCGACCAGGAAATAATCCAGTGTGCTCACCACCCGCACGATCTTGGCGCGCTCGGATTCCTCCATCATGCCCGATGCCTGATCCCGCGACAGGATTTGCACAACCCCCTGGTTGGCGCGGCGCAGACCGCCAATTTCGGCATTGGCATCCTGGGCGAATTGCTCGGCGGACGCCCGGGCGGCGGCGGTGGCTTTGGCAATCAGGTCTGGCTTGATGTCGTTGAGCCCCTTGAACAGGTAGGTCGGGCCGGCCGCGCCATAATCGGCGGTCAGCACCACGCCGGCGTCAATCAGCTCACTCACAGCCTGGGCAGCAGCCTGGATGCGGTCAATCGCCTCGCTTCGTACCAGCAGGGTCTGGCTAATAATGAACCGGTTCTGGCTGGGTCCGCTTTGATAGGCATTGGCGGCCGTGTCCGTGACTTCCAGGCGTTGCAGTTCCACCTGCTCGCGCGGGATACCCTGGCGTTGGAGAAAGCGCTCGATGGCTTCCCGTGACTTCTGAATGCTGGCTTGTGCCTGAGCCAGATCATCGCTGGCGGCCACGTAGCGTAGCGGCCAGATGGCGAGATCGGCGTCTACTTCCAGTTCGGCCATGCCCTTGACGGTCACATAGCGGTCCCCGGTCCGTACTTCCTTCAGGCCATTTCCAATCAAGAAAGCCGCAAGCACAGCTCCCACCGCAAGAATAATGGCCGCAGCTACATTGCGCATGTGTGATCCTGTCATGAGTCAATCGAAACGCCAAGATCGCCTCTCCCGCGTCGAAAATCAAGAGCCTGTCAGGAGACGGAGCTTGCGGGGCGCCACCCGGCCGGTTCAGGGCGTTTCCGGCTCAGGCGTGAAGCCCTGGGCACGGGCCTGGCGGTACAGGCTTTTGCCGCAGAAGTTCTGCTGCCACCAGAAGAA
>CAYXVO010000066.1:0-10017 GCA_964467875.1 uncultured Pseudomonadales bacterium
CGGTGGATCCGAGAAGAGCCTGCTGGATACGGTCGCTGACGAAGCGGTCAACGATCCCTGCGAGATTCTGCAGGACAGCGATCTCAAGGGCAGCATCGACAGCTGGATCGATCAGCTGACCGACAAGCAGCAGGAAGTGATTGCCCGTCGCTTCGGTCTGCGTGGCCACCAGATGAGCACCCTGGAGGAAGTTGGCCAGGAGATTGGTTTGACCCGTGAGCGGGTGCGCCAGATCCAGGTTGAAGCACTTAAGCGCATGCGTGAAATTCTTGAAAAGCAGGGCCTGTCTGGCGAGACCCTGTTCAAGTAGGAACACAAGTACAAGAATTAGCTATCAAGCCGTAACGGGCCGCTTCGCGGCCCGTTTTTTTTGGGGGGGCTTTGCATCGCGTCTGGTCCTGGTTCGTCATCATCCTGGGAAGCGGCTCGCCTTCCGCCAAAGCTGACGGTTATGCGCGACAGATTGCGATTTGCTTTGCAAATATTCCCCTGTACCCTACGTAACATTGTGAGCTAATGTCACACTTTATCGGCATGGTAGTCGATGACATTCCGATTGCAGTAATAGCGTAAATGCTTGTGTTTAAGGACGGATCCGATGAATCAAATGATTTCTGCACTATGCATCCTGTTTGCCCTGTCTCCACTGACCCATGCCAAGCAAGTTGCCGGCATCGAAATCCCTGATCACCTGGCGGCTGAAGGCGTTTCCCTGAGCCTGAATGGCGCAGGCGTGCGCAGCAAATGGATGACCAGCGTCTATGTTGGGGGGCTCTATCTGACGCAAGCCGCTGTCGATGCCGCCAATGTTCTGGCAGCAGATGAACCCATGGCCATCAAGCTCCATATGGTGTCGGGATTGGTGACGAGTGAAAGAATGAAGACGTCGCTGCGCGACGGCTTCGAAGCTGCGCGCGATGCAGATGGCCACCGCTTTGTTCCTCAGTTCGAGAAATTTGCGGCGGTCTTCGATGACAACATCCGGCAGGGCGATGTGTTTGATCTGTTGTATTTGCCAGGCAAGGGCATCGAGATCTACAAAAATAGCGAGCTGAAGGACAGCCTGACGGGTGGGGTCGAGCTCAAAAGAGCCCTGTTTGGCATTTGGCTCATCGGCGAGCAGCCCCAGGACCCGTTAAAGCAGGCCATGCTGGGCGGCTAGACTAGAGGCGGCTTTAGATTTCCGTCTTGTGCTTATATTCGCACAGGTCTGAGATGATGCAGGAGCCACAGCGGGGCTTGCGGGCAATGCAGGTGTAGCGCCCATGCAGAATCAGCCAGTGGTGTGCATCCATCAGAAACTCCTTGGGCACCAAGCGCAGGAGCCGCTTCTCCACTTCCACGACATCCTTGCCGGGTGCAATGCCGGTGCGGTTGGAGACGCGAAAGATGTGGGTGTCGACGGCCATGGCGGGCTGGCGAAAGGCGGTGTTGAGAATGACGTTGGCGGTCTTACGGCCGACACCGGGCAGGCTCTCCAGCGCTTCGCGGTTGTCTGGCACCTGGGAGTGAAAGCGCTCGACCAGGATGCGACAGGCCTTGATGACGTTCTCGGCCTTGGTGTTATAGAAATTGATCGTCTTGATGTAGTGCTTCAGATCGTCGACGCCCAACGCCAGAATGGCTTCCGGAGTGTTGGCCACCGGGAACAGCTTGGCGGTTGCCTTGTTGACGCCCACGTCCGTTGCCTGGGCCGACAGTGCTACCGCCACCAGCAGCTCAAAGGGCGAGCTGTAGTTCAGCTCCGTGGTCGGGTTGGGGTTTTCCTGGCGCAGGCGACGGAATATTTCAGTACGCTTCTCTTTGTTCATGAACAGCTCTTCTGTGCTGGGCGCGAATCGCGATCAGGAAATTTGTCCGGTCACCCGAACACGCTTGCTGCCCTTGACGACCGGCTCCACCGGACGCGCCATGGCCGCCCGTTTGATGTGCCCGTCGATGATGTTTTTCAGGGCAATCAACAGGCCCAGCCCAACGAAGGCGCCGGGCGGTAGGATGGCAAACAGGAAGTCGGGATAATCGGTGAAGACTTCGATTTCCCAACCCTTGGCCGCAGGTCCAAACACCAGATCCATGCCTTGGAACAGCGTGCCCTGGCCAATCAGCTCCCGCATGCCTCCCAGCAGCACCAGAATGGCGGCAAAGCCCGCTGCCATCATGAAGCCGTCGACCGCCGACGGCAGTAATCCGTTTTTGCTGGCGAACGCGTCGGCGCGGCCCAGCACCACGCAGTTGGTCACGATCAGCGGGATAAAAATCCCCAGAGTCTGGTAGAGTTCGTACGTGAAGGCCTGCATCAGCAGTTCGGTGCAGGTGACGAGCGACGCGATGATCATGACAAAGGCCGGGATACGAATGGTATCCGGGACGTAGTTGCGCACCAGGGATACTGCCAGGTTGGAGCCCGTCAGCACCATGGCGGTGGCGATCCCCAGGCCAACGGCGTTGGCAACGGTTGAGGTCACCGCCAGCAGGGGACAGAGCCCCAGTAGTTGGACCAGCCCCGGGTTATTCTTCCAGAGCCCTTCATGGACGATTTCGCGCAGGCTTTTAGTTGCCATGGCCAGCGGCCTCCGATTCCGGGGTTGGGGTGGAAAACAATGTGTGCTGGTTTTCCTTGAAGAACAGCAGGGCCTTCTGCACGGAACCGACAACCGCGCGCGGTGTAATGGTGGCGCCGGTCATCTGGTCGAAGAGGCCACCATCCTTTTGGACTTTCCAGCCGTCACTCTCGGGGTTATCTAAAGACTTCCCGTTAAAGCCGAGGATCCAGTTGGACTTGCGTACTTCGATCTTGTCGCCAAGGCCGGGTGTTTCCTTGTGGGAGACCACGCGGACCGCCTTGATTGCGCCCTGTTGATCGATCCCCACCAGCGACCAGATCTCACCGTTGTAGCCTTCCGGCGCCACCGTGGTGAGGATAACGCCGACCGGCGTGCCGTTGCGCTTGGCGATAAAGGCTTCCGTGGGCCGGCTGGTGCCCAGCAGTTTGCTGGGCGGGATCTGGATGCTGTCTTCCAGCAGGTCGTTGTCATGCTCCTGCGCTGAGAAAATCTCCAGCAGCGCCGCGGAACGGGCGCGCTTTTCCGACTCGGCGATGCGGTCCGCGGTGGAAACCTGGGTGACGGCAATCAGGCCCGCGGTCACCATGGCGAATAGCCCGAGGCCGATGGCATTGTGGCGAATGGTCTGAAACAGAGGGCTCATTTGGCGCGGCCTCCGATTCCCTGGTTCGGCCGTTGATGGCCATAGGTGCGTGGCTGCGTGTAATAGTCGATGAAAGGCGCGGCAAAGTTCATCAAGAGAACGGCAAAGGCGACGGCGTCGGGGTAGCCGCCATAGCTGCGGATCACATACACCAGAATACCTATGCCGGCGCCGTAAACCAGGCGACCGCGGTTACTGGTGGCGGAGGTCACAGGGTCGGTGGCAATGAAAAACGCGCCCAGCATGGTGGCGCCGCCCAATAGGTGAAGGGTCATGGGGGTGCTGGAGTCGGGGTCCCAGCCAAACAGGAGCGCACAGGCCGCCAAGGCGCCGAGCACGCCCGCCGGCGTATGCCAGGTAATGATCTTGCGGTACAGGAGAAATAGGCCGCCCAGGAGATAGCCCAGGCTGACCCATTCCCAGCCCACGGCGACAAAATCCCCGAAGATCGGATTAGTCTGGATCTCGGTGGCGAGAGAGGCGCCGACCTCATGCTTGTAGACATCCAGCGGAGTCGCCATGGTAAAGGCGTCAATGCCACCGTTGATGGTGCCGGTAAAAATGTAAGTGAGGGTATCCAGGAAGCCGGGCGTACCAGACTCCAGTAAGTGGGCAGGGGCCGCCCAGCGGGTGGTCATATAGAGCGGGAAGGATACCAACAGCAGGGCGTAGCCCACCATGGCTGGGTTGAACGGGTTATAGCCCATCCCGCCATAGAGGTGCTTGGCAATGATGATGGCCACGCCGACCCCCACCAACGTCACCCACCAGGGAGAATAGGGCGGCAATGCCAGCCCCAGCAGAATGGCGGTCACGCTGGCACTGTAGTCGCGCAGGTAGAACAATACTGGGCGGCGGCGCAGCACCAACACCAGCGACTCGCAGGCCACGGCGACAATGCAGGCCCAGATGACATTGATCAGATTGCCCCAGCCAAAGAACCAGGTGAGTGCAATCAGGCCCGGCAGGGTGGCCAGTGCCACCGTCCGCATGATGCTGCCGGTCCGGTTGGGGCCGTGCACGTGGGGCGAGGTAATGTGGAGAAATGCCATGGATTTTACCTATGTACCGCTCGAAGTGGCCGCGGATGAAGTGCGAGCGGCGTCAAGGGCACTCCGCGCGGCGTCCACGCGGACCTTGTTCTTCTCCACCGCACGGGTCAGCTTCTCGACGTTCTCGGGTGCCGCGTCCGCCAGGGCCTGTTCCATCTTGTGCAGTTTGTCCTCAGCCTTGGCCAGCTGACTTTCCAGCTCCTCAATGCTGATGTGAGGGCGTGGCTCTGCTTCGGTCTGAGCTGTTGCTGGCGGGGCTTGAACACTTTGTTGCGCGGCTTGGGCTTTTTGTTGCGCAGCAAGCAGTGCCTGGCGCGCCGCATCGACTCGCACCTGATTCTTTTCCACGGCACGGGTCAGCTTTTCTGCATTCTCAGGGTTGTTCTGGCGGGCATCCTCCAGCGCCTGTTGCATCTTCTCCAGCTTGGCCTCTGCCTTCTCTAGCTGCTGCGCCAGTTCGTCCACAGAGAGCTCAGTACCTGATTCAGCCCTGGATTCCATGGGCGCGGCAGAGGTTGCTCCCTGGGCTTGTGCCAGCCTCTGCTCCGCCTCGGCCAGTTTTGCCAGGCTCGCTTGCAGTGAAGCGCCCAGCTTCTCGGCCCGTTCCGGATCCTCGCTCCGGGTGGTTTCGATGACTTGGCGCATGGTGTCGACCTTGTTGCGCGCCCGCGCCACGGCCCGCTCAAGCTGGCCGATATCCTCGGCTATTGCGTTAGAGAATTGTGTGTCAGAGGGTTGCGCTCCAGTGACCTGGGCGGCAGTCGTTTGCGCATCGGATGCGGTGCGAGCCTGGTCCAGTTCGGCCTGGGCCTGGCGGACTCGCTCCTCGTTCTTGCGGACCGCGTTTTCCAGTTTCTCGACCTGCGCCGGATTCTGCTGGCGTGCCTCCTCCAGCATATCCCGCATCTTGTCGAGTTTGGCCTGGGTTTTCTGCAGGTTTTCTTCCAGCGTGGCCAGATCAACTGTCGGCGTGGAAACAACCTGCTTTTTGGCATTGGCCCGCTCCAGCGCAGCCTGAATGACCGCCGCCTTGTCGGGTGCTGCGACCGCATCCTGCTTGGCGGCCTGGGCCTGAGCTGCCGCCTCGGCACGCGCCTTGCGCTTGGCTTCCTTCTCGGCCAGTTCCCGTTCCTGCCGAGCCTGACGTTGTTCAAAGCGCTCCCGGGCACGGTTGGCCTTTTCCTGTTCTTCCCGTTCCCGGCGGATCTCGGCCTTGGTGTGGCGATAGTACTGGACCAGCGGAATACTGCTGGGGCACACGTAGGAGCAGGCGCCGCATTCGATGCAGTCCATCAGGTTAAACTGCTCGGCCTTGTCCAGTTCGTTGGAGCGGGAGAACCAATAGAGTTGCTGGGGCAGCAGTTCCGCCGGACAGGCTTCGGCGCACAGACCGCAGCGAATACAGGCCAAAGCCGGCGAGGGCGGTGGCAATTCCTTGTGGGTGACCGCCATGACGCAGTTGGTGGTCTTGATCACTGGCACATTGGGGTCGGTCAGGGTGAAGCCCATCATGGGGCCGCCCATGATGAGTCGATTGGCCTTTCGACCGTCAAAGCAACACTGATCCAGGAGGTGGCTGATAGGCGTGCCCAGCAGGACTTCCAGGTTCTGGGGCAAGCTCACACCACTGCCGGTCACGGTCGTGATGCGTGAAATCAAAGGCTCACCCAACTGAACCGCCCGGTGTACCGCAACGGCCGTGCCCACGTTCTGGCACATAACGCCAATATCGGCCGGGATCTGGCCGCTCGGCACTTCCTGCCCGGTCAGAACCTTGATCAGCTGCTTTTCACCACCAGACGGGTACTTGGTGGGAATTACCACCACTTCAATGGAGGTTTCCTTGGCCGCTGCGCGCAGGGCGGCGATGGCCTCCGGTTTGTTGTCCTCGATCCCGATCAGACATTCATCTGGCGTCAGGATATGGGCCATGATGGCAAACCCGGCTATTACCTGATCGGCCCGTTCCCGCATGAGCATATCGTCGGCGGTGATATAGGGCTCGCATTCGGCGGCATTGAGGATCAGGGTGCGGACCTTGGCGAGCTTCGGTGGGCGAAGCTTGAACGCGGTCGGAAATCCCGCGCCGCCCAGACCTGCAATCCCGCACTGGCGGACCTGTTCCAGCAATTCTTCCCGCGGCCGCTTACGGTAGTCGGAGATGGCCTGAAGGGGCGCCCATTCATCCTGACCGTCTGGATCAATCAAAATGCAGACATCGCTCATGCCCGAGGGATGTGGCATTGGGTAATGATCGATGGCAACCACCGTGCCCGACGTTGGCGCATGCACGGGTACACTGACCGGGCCGACCGCTTCGGCGATACATTGTCCTTTCAGCACGCGCGCGCCAACCGTAACGATGGGCTTGGCGGGGGTGCCGATGTGCTGCTGTAACGGAAGTATCAGGCGTGCAGGTATGGCCGCTGCACGGATGGCCCGGGTGGTGGACTGCTGTTTGTTCTCGGGCGGATGAATGCCGCCATGGAAATCCCAGATTTTTCTCATGTGGTGGCCTGCTCACGATCACTGGCGATAACATTGGGAGCGGCGTTCCTGGGATGGTCCCACGTCCAGGTTCGCAGGGTCTGGGGCACTGGAATCAGGTCAATACAGTCAACGGGGCAGGGCTCGACGCAGAGGTCGCAGCCGGTGCACTCATCGGCAATGACCGTATGCATCTGTTTGGCGGCACCCACAATGGCATCGACAGGACACGCCTGGATGCACTTGGTACAACCGATACACTCGTCCTCCCGAATGAAGGCGACCTGCTTGACCGGCGCGGCGGCCTCGCCATCCAGAGGCAGCGGCTCCACGCCAAGCAGATTCGCCAGGTCCTGAATGGTCGAGTCGCCACCGGGAATGCATTTATTGATCGGTTCGCCATTGGCTACGGCTTCGGCATAGGGGCGACAGCCGGGGTAACCGCATTGGCCGCACTGGGTCTGTGGCAACAGGGCATCGATCTGCTCGACGATCGGATTGCCCTCCACCCGGAAGCGCACGGCGGCAAAACCCAGGATGGCGCCAAACACCAGGGCCAGGGCCACGAGCGCGAGAACGGCGGTCAGAATGATGCTCATAACAGGTACCGCGTGCGCTTAGAATTTAACCAGGCCGGTAAAGCCCAGGAATGCCAGGGACATGAGCCCCGCCGTCACCAGTCCAATGGCCGAGCCCTTGAAAGGTTCCGGAACATCCGCCGCCGCTATGCGTTCGCGCATGGCGGAGAACAAAATCATGACCAGGGCGAAGCCGACGGCGGCGCCGAAGCCATACAGGACCGACTCGATGAAGTCGTTTTGCTTCTTGACGTTCAGCAAGGCCACTCCGAGCACGGCACAGTTCACCGTAATCAGGGGCAGGAAAATGCCGAGGACCCGGTAAAGCACCGGACTGGCTTTACGTACCACCATTTCGGTGAACTGCACGACTACTGCAATCACGAGAATGAAGCTGATGGTGCGCAGATAGGACAGCCCCAGGGGCTCCAGCAGATAGGTGCTGGTGAGATAGGCGCACACCGAGGAAAGAGTCAGCACGAATGCGGTCGCCAGACTCATGCCCATGGCGGTTTCGAGTTTGTTGGAAACACCCATGAACGGGCACAGTCCGAGAAACTGAACCAGAACGAAGTTATTCACCAGAATGGTGCTGACAAGAATCAGTACATACTCGGTCATCTGATTGCCTTGCTGTGCAGCGTGCGGGTTAGACGGGCATTATCAGGAATCGCTCGCCCTGTTCAAGCTATGAACAGGGACTTTTTAGATCGTTGTCTTCTATCCTTATTGAATCCGTATGTCTTATCGAATCCGCATGCCCGGCTGTGCGCCCTCATGAGGCTCAAGCACCCAGATATCCTTGCCGCCAGGACCCGCGGCCAGCACCATCCCTTCGGAGACGCCAAACTTCATCTTGCGCGGCTTCAGGTTCGCCACCATGACCGTCAGCTTGCCAATTAGTTGCTCTGGCTGATAGGCGGACTTGATGCCGGCGAAGACGTTACGGGTCTCGCCACCCAGATCCAGGGTCAGGCGCAGGAGTTTGTCGGCGCCTTCCACGTGCTCGGCATTGGCGATGCGGACAACGCGAAGATCCACCTTGGCAAAGTCATCGTATTCGATCTCGGCGGCAACCGGATCCTTGCTGAGCTCTGTGGGGGCGGCGGCCGCGGCTGGGGTGCTGTTGTCTTTGCTGTCTTCAATCATTGCTTCAATCTGCTTGGGGTCGATCCGCGTCAGCATCGGCGCGAATTCATTGACCGGGTGGTTGACCAGGATCTGGGCACGCTCGTGCCAGCCCAGGTGAATATTGAGATATTGCTCGGCTTTCTCGGCCATGGCCGGTACCACGGGTGCCAGGTACGTGATCAACTGGCGGAACAGGTTAAGGCCGACCGAGCAGATCTCCAGCACCGCCTGTTCCTGGCCAGCTTCCTTGGCCAGTTTCCAGGGCGCCTTTTCGGCAATGTACTGGTTGGCAATGTCCGCCAGCGCCATGATGTCCCGCACGGCGCGGCCGAATTCCCGCTGTTCGTAGGCGGTGGCGATGCCGTCGCCGGCATCGATGAACTTCTGCACCAGTTCCGGCTCGGCACAGGTCGCCGAGAGACGGCCGCCAGCTTTCTGGACGAACCCGGCACAACGGCTGGCAATGTTCACCAGCTTGCCCACCAGGTCCGCATTGACCCGGTTGGCGAAGTCTTCCAGGTTCAGGTCGAGGTCATCCACGCCGTTGCCGAGCTTGGCGGCGAAGTAATAGCGCAGGTACTCCGGATTCAGGTGATCCAGATAGGTGCGGGCCTTGATGAAGGTGCCACGTGACTTCGACATCTTCTTGCCGTTGACCGTGACAAAGCCGTGGGCGTAGACGGCGGTCGGCGTGCGAAAGCCAGAACAGTGCAGCATGGCCGGCCAGAACAGCGCGTGGAAGTTAACGATGTCCTTGCCAATGAAGTGGTAGAGCTCGGCCTGGGAATTGGCATTCCAGTACTCGTCGAAGTTCAGGTCCGCGCGCAGATCACAAAGGTTCTTGAAGCTGGCCATGTAGCCGATGGGGGCATCGAGCCAGACGTAGAAGAACTTGCCGGGCGCATCGGGAATCTCAAAGCCAAAGTAGGGCGCATCGCGGCTGATGTCCCACTCCTGCAGGCCGGCGTCGAGCCACTCCGCCAGTTTGTTGGCGATGGCGGGCTGCAGCGTGCCGCTGCGGGTCCATTGCTTCAGGAAATCGGTGAAATCCGGCAGCTTGAAGAAGTAGTGGGTCGATTCCTTCTCGATGGGCGTGGCGCCGGAAATGGCCGAGCGCGGGTTGATCAGCTCGGTGGGGCTGTAGGTGGCGCCACAGGCCTCGCAGTTGTCGCCGTACTGGTCCTCGGTCTTGCACTTGGGGCAGGTACCCTTGATGAAGCGGTCGGCCAGGAACAGGTTTTTCTCCGGATCATAGGCCTGGGTGATGGTTCGGGTGGCGATGTGGCCCCGGTCGCGACAGGTCTTGTAGATGTACTCGGACAGGACCCGGTTCTCGTCGGAATGGGTCGAGTAATAGTTGTCGAACTGGATCCGGAAATCGGCGAAATCCCGGCTGTGATCGGCATTGACCTGATCGATCAGCTCCTTGGCGCTAATACCCATCTGCTCGGCCTTGAGCATGATGGCTGTGCCATGGGCGTCGTCGGCACAGACATAGGTACATTGCTCGCCACGCATTTTCTGGAAGCGAACCCAAACGTCGGTCTGGATGTATTCCAGCA
>CAYXVO010000067.1:0-10016 GCA_964467875.1 uncultured Pseudomonadales bacterium
GAAGAGCGAGCCGGACGAATTCGGAATCGATGATCTCTATCGGGCGCCGGATCGTACTGCTCCCTGGGATGGGGTGCGTAACTACCAGGCCCGCAATATGCTGCGCGACGAAATACGCGAGGGTGATGGGGTGCTGTTCTATCATTCCAGTTGTACACCGCCCGGAGTCGCCGGCCTTGCCCGCGTGGTGCGTGCAGGCTATCCCGATGCGTCGGCCTGGGATCCAGCCTCGCCCTATTACGATCCCGCCTCCAGTCCGGAAAAGCCGCGCTGGTATGGGGTGGATGTACAGTGGCAGGCCCGCTTCCCGAACTTGCTGAGCTTGGCGGAACTGAGGGCGGAGCCGGCGCTGGCGGACATGGCGCTGCTACGCAAAGGCAGCCGGCTGTCGGTGATGCCGGTAACGGATGACGAATGGCGCGCGATTCTGGCAATGGCCGAGGCGCGGTCCTGACGATCGTTTTTGATCCTCGTCAGTTACTGGCGGCTTATGCGGGGAGCTCCGGTGTGATGCGGTTGCGCCCCAGCACCTTGGCCTGATACAGATTGATGTCGGCCTGCTTCAGCAAACCGTTGAGCCCTTGCGCCAGATTGATGGCGCCGACGCCGCCACTGGCGGTAATGCGGATTTCCTGCTGCTTGTAGTTCACCACGGCCTGCTCGATGTGCTTGCGCAACCGTTCCGCCAGTGCGAGGGCTTGATCCAGCCCGGTTTCCGGTAACAGCACCAGGAATTCCTCGCCGCCCCAGCGCGCTGCCAGATCGATCTTGCGGGAGGTTTCCTTCAGCAATTCAGCGAACCGCACCAGAACGAAGTCGCCGGCGTCATGGCCGTAGGTATCGTTGACCTGTTTGAAATGATCGATGTCGAACAGGATAACGGAGAAAGGATTGCCGGTACGCTCGAAGCGGAAATACTCCTGCTCAAGGTGTTGCCACATGTCCCGGCGATTGGAGAGCTGGGTCAGCTCATCGGTCCGTGACGCCTTCTCATATAGTTCGGCCATACGGAGCAGTTCCTGGCGGGCGCTGCGCCGGGCGTAGTCCATAACAAAGCAGAACACGCTCGCAAAGCTGATGGAGGCGAGAAACCGGAGCTGGAAATCGGCAGAGTACTCCGTGGCCACGAACGGAAGTTCGGGAAAGCGGAAAATGATCACGGAGGCGACAATGACCAGAAGCGTTGCTGAAATGCCAATACGCGGCCCTGTCAGGTAAAAGATGAAGGGTGGAAATACGTAGAACCAGAGAATGCCGGTGTTGTTTTCACCGCCGCTGGCAGTTAAATAAATAAACAGAGAAAAGATCAGCCCTAAGAACAAGTTCTTAAAGACGGCGTCCTGTCGGCGGTATTGGTATAACAGGATATTGCCAAGAATCAGGCCGGCAAACAGCATCAGCACCAGCGCATGCTGCTCATGACTCGATAGCCAGGACTTGATCGCAATGGCTGACAGGATCAGCACGGCACAGGCCGACAGGGAACGCGCGACCAGCATGACGCGCTCGTCTTCCTGCTGAGAATAAGTACTCAGGGAAATGGACGCCGGAGGTAGGTCAGACGGAGTGCGGACTGTCATGGGCCTTCATCAAAATTGAAACATGGCCCGTCAGACTCGACATGCCAAGCCAGTGGGTTGAGGCAAGTGGCTCTACCCGTAGGGCAGAGCACTGGAGGTATTATAGTTGACCTGCCGGAAAATGTGACAAGGCAAACTGAAAAAGAGGGACAGGACCAACCGGTCGTCTGGGGCGGCGCTGGCGATGACAGAACAGGGCTCTTTTGCTACAGTGGCCGCCTCTTTCCATTGTTAGGTTAGTCGCATGGAATTTCGTAATGTAGGTCAAATCGAAAAGGCCACGCGCAAGGGGCGCCAGGAGATGTTTCGCTTTGGCGTGGCAATCATTTTTATTGCCATCGTCATGTTTATCACAGCGATTCGAGCCCAGGGACTGGAGTCAGGTTACCTCTTGGTCATTGCGGCGGTGTTCGGTGCCTACATGGCCATGAATATTGGTGCCAATGATGTCGCCAACAACGTTGGGCCAGCCGTGGGCTCCCGAGCCCTGACCATGACTGGCGCCATCCTCATCGCGGCGGTGTTCGAGGCAGCTGGTGCCTTGATTGCCGGTGGTGAGGTAGTCAGCACGATCAAGAGCAAGATCATTGATCCCACCATGATCGAAAATCCAGAGGCTTTCATCTGGTTGATGATGGCGGCACTGCTGGCGGGAGCGCTCTGGCTTAACATCGCGACCTATGTGGGTGCTCCGGTCTCCACCACACATTCCATTGTCGGTGGCGTACTGGGTGCCGGCATTGCGGCAGGGGGCATGGCTATCGCCAATTGGCCCGGACTCGGTGCCATTGCGGCAAGCTGGGTTATTTCGCCGGTTATGGGTGGTGTCATCGCGGCTGCACTGCTGTACACCATCAAACATCAGGTCACCTACAAACCGGACATGCTCAAGGCAGCGGAGCGTTTCGTGCCGGCGTTGCTGGCGCTGATGGCCTGGGCTTTCACGACCTATCTGGTGCTCAAGGGGCTGAAGGCCCTGGTGGAAGTCAGCTTTCTGACCGCGGCCGGAATTGGCTTGGTGATGGCGGTGGTGGTGTACTTCTGGACCGGACCCTGGGTGCAGCGCCGGGCCCTGGTGTTGGATAACAACCGCGATGGCGTCAACAGTCTTTTCACCCTGCCTCTCATTTTTTCGGCGGCGCTCCTGAGTTTTGCCCATGGCGCCAACGATGTTGCCAATGCGGTGGGCCCGCTGGCGGCTATTAATGACGCCATCGCCCATCAGGGGGTTGCCGCCAAAGCGGCCATTCCACTCTGGGTAATGCTGGTGGGCGCGGTGGGGATCGCGGTGGGGCTCCTGCTGTTCGGTCCCAAGCTGATCAAGACCGTGGGCCAGGAAATTACCGAATTGGATAAGTTGCGGGCCTTCTGTATCGGTTTATCGGCCGCCATGACCGTAATCCTCGCCTCCCAGTTTGGGCTGCCGATCAGTTCGACCCATGTCGCCGTTGGTGCGGTGTTTGGCGTGGGCTTTTTGCGGGAATATCTGAAAATCAGCTACGCCAGCCAGTTACATCTGATCGTTGAGCATCACAGCGGACCGGAGCGGGAGAAAATCCGCCGTTTCCTGGAAACCTTCCGCCGTTCCTCGGTGGAAGACATGGATCGCATGCTCAAGCAGCAGAAGAAGAACAAGACGGAAATCCCCCTGACCAAGGAGGAGCGCAAGCGCTTGAAGCGCATTTACAAGGAAGAATTGGTTAAGCGCTCCTCCGCGTTCAAGATTGCAGCGGCCTGGGTCATTACGGTTCCAGCATCTGCGTTACTGGGTGCCGTGATCTTCTTCATCATTCGGGGCATGGTCGCCAGCTAAGCTTGTCTCTCGCCACATTGAGGCCGCCTTCGGGCGGCCTCGTTCGTTCTGAGCATCACCGGATTCAATGATCAGCAACGGCGCTGGAATTTCTGTCGGTATTGGCGTGGGGGCAGCCCTGTGCGGCGGCAGAAGAGTCTGGTGAACGAGCTGATGTCCTCATAGCCGACACGGCTGGTTACTTCTTCCACGGACAGGTTGGTTTCCTCCAGCAGTTTTTTGGCAGCCTCCAGGCGGAGGGCCTGAAGATAGCTCAAGGGCGTGTCGCCGGTTGCCTTCTTGAAGCGCCGAATGAAGTTGCGCGCACTCATGCCAAAACGTTGCGCCACGGCCTCGATCATCACCGGTTCCTGGTAGTGCGCTTCCAGCCAGCTCTGCACCTCCAGAATCTCCGCGTCCATGTGGTACTTACGGCTGTTCAGGGCTGAATAAGTCAGTTGAGACTCGCGGCCCATGTCGATCACGAAGCTCTTGGCGCAACCGACGGCCACTTCATGGCCACAAAAGCGTTCAATCAAATACAGCCCCAGATCAAACCAGGCATGGCCGCCACCGGAGCAGAACACCGTGCCGGCATTGGTGACCAGCTGTTCCGGACGCAAGTCGACCCGTGGGAATTGTTGCCGGAACTGGTCAATAAAGCCCCAGTGCGTCGTGGCCGGGTGGCCGTCGAGCAGCCCAGCGGCGGCCAGAAAGAAGGCCCCCGTGCAGTTGCTTGCAATGAGGGTGCCCCGGGCATGGTGTTGCTGTAAGCACTCGATGATTTCCGGATTCAGCGCCAGGGTTTTGTCGATATCGCCGCCAATTGTGGGCACCAGCAACAGGTCGGTTTGTTCGATCTCGTCAATGCGGCGGTGGGCCTGCAGGTGCAGATCATGCAGGCAACGGACAGCAAGGCCGTCGCGGGATGCAATCTCAACCTTGAAGTAGGTGGTACGCGGTTGCCGGTTCAGCCTGTTCCAGGTGACGCCAGCGGTACTCAGTAAATCAATGACGCCGGTAATGGCGGTGGCCAGGGCATAATCGAAGCCCAGGATGGTAATTCGCTTCACAGCTTGATTCACATCTTGGCTCACAGCTGTAGCCCGGGAAAGGCGCCGACGGGCCCGGCGCGATGAGGGCAACGATTGCATAGCCATTATGCAAATGCAAACCCGGTGCTTGATCTAAAGGGCGCCCTCACTCAGTATGGATCGGGATGCGCAGATGGCCGGTATCATAACGCCGTGCCACCGGCAGAGGTCCCGTTGCTCAGTATACTGAGGAGTAACGAGAGGTTGTCATGAAGCCAGCTGTATCAACGATCTTGGTGTGTTAACGATCAATGTGGCGGCAATGGCTCCCGGCGTTGCCGTAAAACCTTGTCTGGAGGTGTTATGAGTAGTATGGAAGAAAGCCGTCAGGCGAAGATGATTTCCGAGTTGCGGTTGTTCATCAAGAAAGTGCTGGCCGATCCGACCGTCGCGGCCAGGTCTATGGAAATCGCACGCAGCATGAAAAATGAACAGGATGCGGAGCGGCGGATCGCGGATGAGATCAGCGCCCAGACCACGGTCCGTATTCCGGAAAAAATGAGCGATGCAGACAAGATGTTTATCGAGATCATCTATGAGGTGCTGGACGACGAGGCGGCGCTTTATTGAACAGGATTGAGCAAGCTGGCTGGGCGCCATGTCGCCCAGCCAGCTTGAGATGAGCAGGTTTGGATGAGAGAGCAGCGACTTAGTAAGGTATGCCCAGGCGTCGGTAGATAAAGCCCATCAGCCAAGCCGGGCCGATCAGCAGGAACTGAATGTCCTTGAAAAACGAGGGTTTCTTGCCCTCGACCGCATGTCCGTAAAACTGCAGTACCCACATCGCCACGAACAAAATGAGCGACATCAGCCAAACCGGTAGCAGCTCGGTGCCTTCGAACCAGGCCACGATGGCAAGCGTGGCGAGCGTGAACAGCGCCATACCGAGGGCCAGGCTTAGACTCAGCCGCGCGTAGAACAGAACCACCGCCACCATGGCCAGCGTCGCCCAATTGACGAGCGGCCAGGCATCGAACAGGGCCGGTGTGGGAATGGACCAGAGAAAGCCCACCACGGTCAGGAAAATGGTCGGAACCGCCAGCCAGTGAATTCGCTTGTTGACGGGGTTTTGATGGCTTTCGCCATATTCGGCAAACCACTGCTCAGCCGTCTTTGCCATAAATCACCCTCTTTTTGGTTAATGTGTCGCGTTATCTTAGCGCGTCCTTCGCGCCGTACCCAAGCTTCGCACCATATCCAAACTCTGCACCATATCCAAACTCTGCACCGTACCCAAGAACATCATGACGCTTTGTCCGGTTTGCGCCCTGCGTCTCAGAGGACTTCGCCAACGCCCAGGCGCGCTTGTAAACGGTCACTGGTCAGCACGCACAGGGGCTTCGCGCCGTGCAAACCCAACTGCCGCAGGTGCTCGGCCATGGGGTGGGGCGAGGAGCCGACCAACAGGCGCATGCTGGTGGGCAGGCTGAGCTTGACCGGCGCGCGCAGGCGCACGGGCGTGCGTACCAGCTGGCGCTCGCGGAGCGTATAGGTGACGAAGTCCGGCGTCGGGATAGGCGCTCCAGGCGTCATCTTGCCGGCCATGGTCAGGATGACCTGTCCGCTGTCAGGCTGGAACACCTGGCTTCGGAACTGACGGCCCTGCAGGTTGAGCGGGATCTGGGTGCGAAACTTTGGATAACCCCAGAGTTCCCGGCCAGAAGCGCACGCCAGTTCCGTGGTGACGGGCAGATCCACCACGTACATGCCCATTTCCCGGTCTTCGAGGTGATGTGCCAGATCCACCAGGGAGCGCAGAAGCCGGCCCTGGCCCTGGCGCACCGCTGGCAGCATCAGACCGACTTCGTTGTACACGCCCGCACTGCTGTCGCGGTACTGGAAGAAGGTCAGCACCACCAGGGCCCAAGGACCCATGACAAAGGCAGGCTCCAGACCGGTGCCCTGTAGCAGCGCTTGTGCCTGATCCCGCTGGCCGCGAAAAATGGTCGTCAGATTGGTGGCGTCATAGATAAAGAACGGAAGCGAAAAGCTTCCCAGGCTGATGTCCACGCTGTGGGTGGGAACGTCGAATAGCTGATCATGAATTTTCGTCGTCATTGGCTGCCCTTGTTGTAGCGACCGTACGGGGGCGGTCGTAATGACTGGAAACAGACGCCGGGTTTGAAGCCGGTTTACAAAGCCAAAAACTAATTCTGTGGTAGAGGGCGGGTAGGCAGTAGGGCAAGGGCGCAACGAGCGCCCCGTGATTTTTTCAGGAGGCCGCGCGCGCGCGCTGCTCGCATAACTGCTTCAGCGTGTTCAGTTCCGCTTGGATCTGGGGGTGGCCGGCGATCTCCTCCTGTTCATCCAGAATATCCCGCAGAATATCCAGGGTGGTCAGGGGGTTCGCCAGAACTACCCGGAACACCACGCAAGGGTGGCGGTGGTAGCGCAGTGGGTTTAGCCGGGTGCGGGAGACAAAGGCCTTGCCCAACGCCCGCTGGGTTTTCTGGATGTGCTTGGTGATGGTGCTGAGGCTGTCGTTGATAGCGGCCTGCCGTTGCGGATCCGCCTGTTCCAGCGCCGCCTGGGCCCAGCTGGGGCTGTAGCGGTAGGTGAGGATGTTCAGTTCCGGCTCACTGATCAGTTCCAGGTCGTCGCGCGCCTGGATCATGCCGGCAAAGGCCTTGGCTTTCTCGATGCCCTGATCGATCAGGATCTCGTAGCCTTCGCGGGCGATGATCTTGAGGCCGGACTGGATCAGCATGGCCATGCCGGGGCGCGAGCCTTCCAGCGAGGTGGTGCCGAGATCCTTGGAGCCCTTGCGGATGACGTACTGGGCGTGGTGTTCGATGGCGTCGAGGGTGGTCGGGTCCTTGAATAGCACCATGCCACTGCCCATGGGCACATAGAGTTGCTTATGGGCGTCGATGGTGACCGAATCCGCCCGTTCAATTCCTTTCAACAGGGGACGGTAGGTGTGGGAAAACAGGGTAGGACCGCCCCAGGCTGCATCCACATGGAAGTGGACGTTGAACTCTTCTGCCAGACCGGCCAGTTCATCCAGCGGGTCCACACTGCCGGTTTCGGTGGTGCCGGCAACGCCCACAATGGCAATGGGCTTGATCTTTTGAGCCTGCAGTTCCAGCAGCTTGGCGCGCATGGCGGCGGGCATGACCTTGTTGCGGGCGTCGGTGTCGATCGCGATCAGAAAATCGTGGCCGATGCCCAGGAGGTCGGCGGCCTTGGCCAAAGAGTAATGGCCACGCTTCGACACGAGCACCGCCGCGCCTTCATAGCCATAGTGGCGCAGGGCACGGAACAGGCCTTCCCGGCGGATGCCGCGAAAGCCATCGGTGGCCGGAAAGCTCCGGTTGCGGGCGACCCAGAGCGCGGTCATGTTGGCGACCGTGCCACCGGAGCAGAGATTGCCCAGGGCATGATTGGATTCATGCATCCACTGCTCGTAAAAAGCATCAGACTCGTCATACACCAGGCGGTGCATCATGCCCAGCACCTGACGCTCCAGCGGCGTGAAGGCCTTGGAGGTTTCGGTCTTCACCAGATTCTGATTGAGGGCAATCATGATCTTGGACAACGGCAGCATGAAGTAGGGCAGCGCCGAGGTCATGTGGCCGATGAAGCTGGGTGATGCCGTATGCACCGAATGGGCGACCAGTTTGTCGAGCAGGAACTGGGTTTGTTCGGAGACGAAAATCGGCTCGTCGGGAATGCGGGAGTCGGAGAAATCCTTCTCGACCTCGATGAGATCCTTTTCCAGGGCAACGATATGATCTTGAAGAAAGCCCGTCAGATTCCGGGAAATTTTCTTGTCGATCTTGCTCAGGGTAGAGCTTGGTGCTTCGGGAACGGTGAAGACCCGATACATGCTCTCAAGGCTGGCCTTGGCAAGTTTCTTTTCGTGAGTCATAGGGCACCACTGCCAATGATGGATCTCGTCAGGTGCAATCCCTTCATGATCAGGTGCAAGGCACGTCATCAATCAGGTGCGATGGCACTTACTGCGTGCACGGGTGCTACTGCATCCGATGATAGGCCTACGAGGAGGCGCGCCGTTCGGCAAACGACTGGGTACTGTGACGGGCTAGTATAGTACCAGCGTGGAATGAGCACCAGAGAAGCACTACGGCTAGGGTTTGATGCATCAGACTTGGGCGGCCAGCCGACACCTTGCCTGGAACCTGCCCCACCGGTGGGCGCTGCGGACGATGGTGGGGAGGGTCAAAGCAGACGTTCCTGGTGGCGATGGGTGATCAGGGCATCCACCGACGCCAGAAAATCTTCCTCCAACCTGGCCAATAGCTGCTGAACCTGGGGTCCATTGCTGCCCGCGACGATAAAACTCCACTGCGCCTTTTGCAGCGCGTCCTGAAAGTCGCTTTCGCACACGGCAACCTGCCCCACCTTACCCCAGCGATCGGCGAAGCCTTTGAGGCGCTGGCGCTTTTCCTTCAGCGACTGACAGCCTTCCAGATGCAGATCCATAACCAGTAGCACGCTGTACATGGAGGCTCCGATCGTAATCAGGCTGGCGTCGCGAACGGGGCGGCTGCGTCCGTCAGATCGGCTTACGGGTGCATCCCGATTCTACGGATGCACCCGGCTTAGGATTGCTTACTGCGTGCCGGCCGCGCTCAGTACGGCCTGTTCCAGACTCTGCTCCAGGTCACTGCCCTGGAATCGCTGGCCATTGATGAAAATGGCCGGTGTGGCCCGCAGTCCCAGTTTCACTGCCTGCTGCGCGGAGTCCTGCACATACTGGCGCGCCTCGTCACTGGTCAGGCAGGCCTCGAAGGCGGGTAGGTTCAGCTCCAACTGCTGTGCAAACGCCAGTGGTGATTCCTGGCTGAGCTGTGATTGGCTGGCATAGGCCAGGTCATGGTAGGGCCAAAACTGGTCCTGCTGGTCTGCGCAATAGCCGCCTTCAGCCACGCGACGGGAGATGCCGCTGGAGTTGAGGGGGAAGTCCAGATAAACCAGTTGCACCTGCTCCGGGTGCTCCTCCACCAGGCGTCCCAGGGTCTGAGAGGCGGTCTTGCAATGCGGGCACTGGTAGTCGGCAAACTCGATCACCGTGACCGGCGCGGATGGCTCGCCCTTGGCGGGGCGGTTGGTGGTGTCGATGCGGGTCTGCGGTGTTGCGGGTGGCGTCAGGTGGATCTCAAGCTGGTTGTCCTGCTGCAGCTTGCCAAGTATCTCCTGCACGATGCCGCCCCGGCGCTGCTGGATCAGGAAGTCGCGGATCATGTCCCGTACTTCATTCAGCGGGCGGTTGATCTGGCTCTGGTTCTCGGCGTAAAAGTGCTCGATCTCCTCGTCGCTGGGCAATACCTTGGCAAACAGCTCGGCAGCCACATCCCGTTCCGGTTGCTGGCGTTCACGGGCCACCTCGGCAATGTGTAGCTCCAGCGCAGCCTGTTCCAGTACCACCATCCGCTGCTGATACAGCTGTTCATCCAGGCTTTGGTATTGCTGCGCCAGCGCTGGCGGTAACTCTTCGGCGCTATATTGCTTGCCGTTATAGGTCAGCAGCGCAGATTTCTCGTCGCCGTCCTGTCCGCTGAAGTGAATGACGCCGGCGGTGACTGC
>CAYXVO010000068.1:0-10000 GCA_964467875.1 uncultured Pseudomonadales bacterium
GCACCGGCCGTTTGATCACTCACGCCCCTATCACTTTGCCGAGCACCAAGGCAGGCAAAACCCAGCAGCTGGACATCGAGATGGTGACGGCGGCCTATGACGTGCCCAAGGGCAACCGTCTGGTGCTGGTGGTGGATACCCGCGACCTGCTGTACAAGCGGCCCGAGGGTAACGCCTTCAAGGTGGATGTGGAGTTCGCCAACAATCTGGTGTCCAGCCTGGAAGTGCCTGCGCTGTAATAGGTAACAGAAAGGTTCCACAAGAAAGGCCGCTCTTGAGCGGCCTTTCTTGTTGTGGCGGACTTGGGCTTAAAACTGAAATCGCGGATAGAGCACATTGCGCTCCAGTTGCACCTGTTCGGTGATGCTGTCGTCCAGCGCCTCCAACTCCAGATAAAGGCGCTGCCAGGAGCGGCACGCATCAGCCGGCGTCTGATAGTGGTTGGTCAGCGCACGGATCTGCTTGAGGCGCTTGCCCAGTTCCTCGTGCTCCTGATTCATCTGGCTGATGGGTGTCTCCGGCCGTGGCGGCTGATCGCCGGCCATGTGCGCGAACACGTACTGCTGCTCTCGCTCCAGGTGATCGATAAACTCGCGGTTAAAGATTTTGAGCAGCCGGGTGAGGCCGTGTGGCGCCTGGGCATTGCCTCGGTGAACCGCTTCGATCTTGCGCGCGAGCCGTTGCAGTTGAAACAACTGGCGGATGTGCGCCTGATCCCGCTCATTGGTGAGGCGCGCCAGAATCTCATCCGTTTCCAGTTCATCGAGGGGCGGTTCATCCTGTTCAGCGGACGCGGCTGCGTTCAGTTCATTGCAAAGCTGCCGAGGATCGACCTGGGCCTGGCGGGCCGCGTCCAGGACCAGCATGTCTTCCTGGCAGCAGATATCGATGTTGTGTCGTGCGAACACTTCACGGGTATTCGGGAAGTTGAAGGCAAGGCTTCCGAGGGTATGGGTGGCGCACTGGTTGCGAAGATCTTGCTGGGTCATGACGGCATTCCTCTGCGGCGGTCTTTAACATGTATTCATAATAAATGTTAAAGACATGGTAGATCCGCCGCCAGGTAGATGCAAATCATTCCCATCTAAATTTTTGATCCATCGGCTAGCCCACCAGGCAGCGAGCCAAAAGATCGCCCGCCCGCGCACCCGGAAGCTGGATCCAGACCCGATGCCCGCTGCCGGGCGCGCCGCTGATGGGTTCGCCCTGGCGATCCAGCATCCGCTCCAGAACCTGAATGCGATTGCCAGCCGGTTGCACCAGCTCAATGTGATCGCCCACGGCGAAGCCGTTTTTCACGTCCACTTCGGCCAGTTCGCGCGCCGCGTCATAACTCAGCACATCACCCACATACAGCCGCAGGTTTGAGGCGGAGTGGGCGGCGAGGTAGTTCTGGTATTCGCTGTCGTGGTGACGCTGAAAGAAACCATCGGTGTAGCCACGGTTGGCCAGGCCTTCCAGGTCGGCCAGCAACGCGGGGTCAAAGCCCCGGCCACTGACGGCGTCATCGATGGCCTTGCGGTAGGACTGAGTGGTGCGGGCCACGTAATAGGAAGACTTGGTGCGGCCTTCGATCTTGAGCGAATCGACGCCGATCTCCACCAGGCGCTGTACGTGTTCCAGTGCGCGCATGTCCTTGGAGTTGAGGATGTAGGTGCCGTGCTCGTCCTCTTCCATGGGCATGAGTTCGCCGGGGCGGTCGGTCTGCTCCAGCAGATAGGCGCTGGGCGCGACTTCCAGATCGCCGGTGGCGTTCTCCTGGGCGGGCTTGAGATCGTATTGCCAGCGGCAGGCGTTGGTGCAGGTGCCCTGGTTGGCGTCCCGATGGTTGAAATAGCCGGCCAGTAGACAGCGGCCGGAATAGGCCATGCACAAGGCGCCATGCACGAATACTTCCAGCTCCATGTCGGGGCAGTTCTGGCGGATTTCCTCCACTTCATCCAACGACAGCTCGCGGGACAGAATGATGCGCTTCAAACCCACCGACTGCCAAAAGCGCACGCTGGCGTAGTTGACGGTATTCGCCTGCACCGACAGGTGAATTGCCATGTCGGGCCAACGTTCCCGCACCAGCATGATCAAGCCGGGATCGGACATGATGAGCGCGTCCGGCTGGCAGGCAATGACGGGCTCCATATTCTCCAGAAACGACCGCACCTTGCCGTTGTGGGCCATGATGTTGGCCGTCACGTAAAACGCCTTGCCGAGGGCATGGGCCTCCTGAATCCCCTGGCGCAAATGCTCCAGGCGGAACTCGTTGTTGCGGGCGCGCAGGGAGTAGCGTGGATGCCCGGCGTACACGGCATCGGCACCAAACGAGAACGCCGTGCGCATTTTGTCGAGACTGCCGGCCGGAAGGAGAAGCTGAGGGGATTGAGGCATGGTCTTTTCTACCCGATGAATAACAGCGGCGTACCATAGCCGGGATCGGGCGGGGGTGTTTTGATCTGAGTCAGGAAGTGCGGTCTGCCATTAATCCCTGGCAAAAATATGGTTTCTTGATACAGGACAAATTCCTCCCCGTACCCATCCCTATAATGACGACCGCTTATCACCTCCTGAAGCTGTAGAGGAAAGCCCTGTCATGCGAAAATTGTTTGCCCTTCTTGTCGTGACCCTCGCCGCCGCGCAGGCAATCGCGACCGAGGATCCGGTCCAGACCGCCATCCGCCAACTCGAAGAAATCCGCACCGATCCCCAGCGTTACCAGCAGAGCTACGATGCTGGTCGCGAGCGGGTTCATTTCTGTGGCTATTGCCACGGCGACACCGGCAACAGCAAACGCGATTACGTGCCCAACCTGGCGGCCCAGAACTCCGCGTATCTGTTCCGTCAGTTTGAGAAGTTCCGCAGTGGCGAGCGTACCGACTATGTCATGACCCAGCTGGCGAAAAGCCTGACGCTCGAGGAGCGAGTCAATATAGCCCTGTACTACTCCGCCCAGAGCGTCGAGTCGCGCCCGCCCGCGGACACGGCGCTGTACGCGACCGGTCAGGGGCTGTTCCAGAAAGTCTGTTTCAGTTGCCACGGCAAGCAGGGCCAAGGGGTCGAGTCCATGCCACGGCTCGCCGGTCAGCCCGCGACCTACGTTCGCCAAGCGTTGACCAAGTTTCGCAAGCACGACCTCAGCCGCGCGAGCTCGCCCATGGTGGGTATCGCGGCCATGCTCTCCGATGCGGACATCGCCGCCGTGGCGGCCTATGTGCAGAACATGTAAGCCCTAAAGAACAGATAAGCCCTGGAGACATGGACGTCCTGACAGACATGTAAGCCCTAGAGGCAAAAGCGTCTTCGTCAGTTGAGCGTCATCTACCCGTCATCTACCGCCCTCTCATCTCATCGCAAAAAGCGACCGGCTGGGATACCATACCGAGCTCCATTTCGCCCGCTCGCCCGCCAGGTTGTCATGTCGTCCAACGCCCTCTATACCGACCTCTCCGCCTATTACGATCTGCTGTGCACCGACATCGATTACCAGGCCCAGAGCAGCAGTATTCGTCGGCTACATCAGCTGTTCGGCAACCAGGGCGACCGCCATCTGGATCTGGCCTGCGGCACCGGCCCCCATGTGCGGCATTTCCTTGATTTTGGCTACCAAAGCAGCGGGCTGGACCTCAATCAGCCCATGCTCGACATGGCCCAGCAACGCTGCCCGGAGGCGCAGTTTACGTTGCAGAACATGTGCGACTTCAAGGTGGACGAACCCGTCGATCTGATCACCTGTTTTCTGTACTCCATCCATTACAGCGCTGGCATCGACAAGCTGAAAGACTGCATCGCCAGCGTGCATAAGGCACTCAGCGCCGATGGCCTGTTCTGCTTCAACGTCGTGGACAAGAACAAGATCAACAACGACCTGTTTGTCCGGCATACCGTCGCGCATGAAGGCAGCGATTTTGTGTTCAGCTCAAGCTGGTATTACAGCGGCGAGGGCGAGAGGCAGTCCCTCAAACTCAGCATCGAGAAGACCACCCAGGACGTGACCCAATCCTGGCAGGATGAGCACCCCATGGTGGCGTTAGGTTTTGAGGAAATGCGCGAGCTGTTGGAGCCTTATTTCGAGGTGCATGTGTTTGAACATGACTATGACAAGATCATTCCCTGGGACCGGCAGTCGGGGAATGCGATTTTTGTTTGTCTGAAGGTTTGAATGGGAAAAAAGGTGGATTGATGCCTGTGCCTGTTGGAAATAGATCTGTTTTAATCCAGAAGCCTTTCGGGTGCGTCCATATCTTCGTGCAGCACGCGAACAACGAGCACCTTCGACTCAATCACTTGATAAAAAACAGCATGGTGCTCGACCTGCAATCTGCGATACCCCGGGAGAACGTGGGCATAGTTGGTGCCGAGTGACGGATGATGAATCAGCTGTTTCATTCCTGCTTCCAATTGATCCAAGTATTCATCCGCCTGATCAACACCCCATTCTTCGCAGGTATATATCCAAATTCCGACGAGGTCCGATTCCGCCTTTGGTGTGATGTTCAGCTTGGGCACTACTTAGACGCCTCAATTCGCTTACGGCCAGCCGCCTTGATGGCGGATATATCAAGTGGCTTGGGTTTCCCGCTTGACTCACCCTCGGCGAGGGCCTGCCTCAGCATTGAAAGACGCTCTTTTGCCTGCTGATCCCTTCGGATAAGATCCCGGATATACTCACTATCATTGCCAAAGTGACCGCTTTCAACTTGGCCTTTCACCCAATCATCTTGTTGTTCGGTCAGCGTGATGGTTTTCCTATGCATGCTCATGGCTGGTGCCCCTAACACAGTAGAAGTGTGACAATATCATACTGCTCTCTTGCGCTGAATCAATGCCCCGCTTCTTGTCGCCCAACGGTTAAATGTACGAACTAGGGCCGCCTATCCAGTCTCTGAAACAAATCAATCTGACACCTTTAGCCGCAGCGCAAAGCAATGGTTCAGGCTAAAACCGTTACTCTGCCTGCAAGTTGGAGGTGACTTAGTCAGAGCCGATAAACTGCACGATGGTGGCTTTGCTCCTGTGGTCTTTCAGCCAGTTCTTGATCTCAACAGCCTTGTCGGCATCGCTGTCGCCGACGACTTTGCGCAAGCGGTCGACTTTCAACGCCTCCATTTTCTCGGTGCGAACTTGGCGCTGCCACTGGTCGGTGAAGACATTGGGTAGTTTGTGGGCCAGCTCCAGAGATTTCAGCAGGCGCCACTCACCGCCATCCAGCCAGGCTTCGTCACAGCTACCGCATAAATCGATCCGGTTGGTGACCGCACCAGAAACCGAGAACTTGGTCATGATCTTCGCGCACTTGGGACACGACAGCGCCGTCCGGGTGTCGACATCCTCCGTCACCTCAGCCCGATCATCCGCTGTGGTTTCTACCGCAACGCGCCGTTCTGCCCAATCCCGATAGTAAAGCAATGACAGGAACGACCCTTCACAGCTTGGGCATCCCATGGCGGGTAGGCCTTCTTCAATTTTGGTGGGCTTGAGATCGATATTTCGGCATTTGGGGCAGCGCATTGCTTCTCCTGTAGCTTACGAGCGGTGTGTGGGTTCGTTGTTGGTTATTCGTAACGAAAAACGGGGGGATTACCAATTCGCCTAGAAATAGATCTGTCCCGGTTTCTCGCTGCGGCCCCGCCTAGAAGGGGAAGTGTATTCATTGTCTACGGCCTTGAAGACAGGGGATAAGGCGCCTACTCAAAGTTTACCGCGCGCTTCTTCGAGCTGGCTCACAGCAAGTTTGTACGGATTGATTGATACAGCCTTCTCAAGATAGAGAACGGCTTCTTTGTATCGCTTCTGAGCCAATAGAAACGAACCGTAATTACCCCAAGAGTAGGCGTAATGCGGTTCGAGATCGATTATCGCGTGGTGCAGTCGCTCACGCTCTTTCAGGTTCTTGGTGAGTTGTGCCAGCCGCATACGCTCATGCAGTAACAGCCGCCGTTGGTAGTCATGTTGGATCCTTGTCTCAAGCTCATCAAAGCCACGTTTGGCGAAAGCTTCATCCTTGTTATGGATCGCAATAACCGTTCTCAGGTACCAGGGATAAAAATTCTGTTCATCCTGCGCGTCTGCGGTATTCAGATGCTCCCAAGCCTGTCGGAACTCACCCTGGATGGTTTGAATCATCGCCAACTGGACATGAGCCATGGCATGATCAGGGCCATTTTTTACCGCTTGCTCGGCCAGTTTCCTTGCCATCGCTACGGCGTTTTCGTCATAGGATTTTAATTTGTGCCGCTGACCGACTTTGTATCCCTCGGCCAGCGTAAGGCGCGACTGGGCAATCGCCACCCAGGGCTCACCACTGCTGCGCGAATATGCCCGCTGGATCAGAAGCCGCGCTTCTTCCAGGCGGGTTAGGCTGAGAGGATCTCGCTCAATTAGGAAGTATGCATCTTCGGCCAGCTGCTTCGCCGTCGTGGCAATCGCGACTCCTGAAAACAGCATCAGACCGAACATCAAAACACTGCAGTAGATTTCTTTCATAAAGGTTCCCTATGTCCGCGGGGCCCAGCTCAACTGATGGATTACATACGCGGCAACGATAGACCAAACCACGACTCCGAAAAATATTACGAAACCATGGGAGTGGTTGGGTTGCCTCCAAGCGTAAGGGTCATGCTTGGGAGGATAATTACCGAGTGTCACGACCCTGAGAGTGACCCAGCCTGTGTAGTAGAAAAAGACGCCGAACAGAAGGTCACCGAAGAAGTATCCGAGTGCGCGGCCAATGCCATGGAAAAAGCCTTCGGCGATATCATCTAGCACAGCTATTACCTCTAGCGGTGATGCAATCCATTGATGAAGAGTTTCGGGGAAAACCGGGAAAACCGGGACAGATTTATTTAATTCCCCTAGAAATAAATCTGTCCCGATTTCTGTAGTCCCGATTTCTGGTCGATTCATCGTGAACCGCTTCCAGTGGCTCTGTATCGGCTTGGCTAAATCACTCGCCGTACACAACGGTACAGCTTTGCCGGAAGAGCAGGAAATTGTTCCAGTAGTTCTCGACGATTTTGACGTTGCTGATGTTGCCGCGTTTCGCCGCTCTATAGACGGATGAAGAACCATAGGGGCCAAGAACCTGAAATAGCCAGGTTTCGCAGTCATGCGCCCGCTTATAGTCTTTGGAAAAGTCGATTTTTTGAACGTCGCTCGTATAGGTGTACGTGGGTGTGGAAAACGTGGAGCATCCAGATAACAGCGTTACGGCTAAGACAAGTACTGCTTTACGCATTGCTTTGAAATCCCTTCCTTCGCTCAAAAGCCCTTCAAATTGAATGACCAGCATTGGAACATGGCTACTTGTCGCTTTCTAGCGTCGGCTGCGGTTTTTGAGGATTTGGGCCGGTTTTTGAGGTGGGCGTGGAGAGGCCCCAGCCAGCCGAGCCGGCCAGGGATAAAGCGGTGTTACGCCGCACAAATCGCATATTGATGATTATGCGGCTCAATCAAACACCGATGCAGGCTGACAATCGCGGCCTCATAGTTCTCTTCATCGATCACGAACTGCATGTCCACCTGGCGCATGGACTGGTGCAGGGCGAGCACGCTGATGTCGCGGTCGGCCAGGGCCTTGACGGTCTGGGCCAGGATGCCGGGGATCTGCATGTCGCTGCCGATGGCGGAGACGATGGCGACCTTGTTGATGTTGATATTGGCGCTGGGGAGCAACTCTTCCAACGCACTCACCACCCGGCGCACGTTCTTCAGGTTGGCGTCGACGAAGTGGGTGATGGTGTTGGCGTTGACGTCCTTGGTGATCACCTTGAGCTTGAAGCGCTCCAGCACTTCCAGAATCCGTCGGTCATAGCCACCGACGCCCACCATGTCCTGGTCGAACAGTTCGATGGCGAACACCCGCTTGCGGCCGGCGATGATCTCCACGCAGGGCGTGGCGCTGCGGTAGTCGGTGGTGATGAGGGTGCCCGGGTGCTCGGGCTCGAAGGTGTTCTTCACCCGCAGGGGAATGTTCAGCTGGCGCAGGCCCTTGGCTGCGCGGGGGTGAATGGCTTCCATCCCGAGGTTGGCCAGTTGATCGGCCACGTCGTAGTTGGTGCGGCCCATGGGAACCACCTTGTCGGCGCCCACCATTGCGGGGTCGGCGCTGCTCAGGTGGTACTCCTTGTGGATGATGGCCTCGCGGGCGTTGGTGACGGTGGCGATCTTGCTGAAGGTGATCTCGCTGTAGCCCCGGTCGTAACTGCGGATCAGGCCTTCCTGGCATTTGGTGTAGCCGGTGACGATGGGTAGCTCGCGGCTGAGGTCGATGGCGTCGAAGGTGGTGCTGATCTTCTCGTCGAATGGCAGCACCGTCGGCTCGCGCCAGCCGGTGAGGTCGACGAAGCGGGCGTTGATGCCTTCCGCCTGCAGCAGGGTGGTGGTGTTCCAGGCGCTGTGGATTTCACCCAGGGTGGCCAGTAGCTCGCGTACGGTCAGCAGGTGTTCCTGCAGTTGGAAATGGCCGTAGGAGCACAGCCGCTGGAGGTCGATCATGCAGCTGCGCGCGCCCTCCACCCGTTCGGTGATGAACTGGTCGGCCTGGGCCAGCTGAAAACTGTCTTCGAACAGTTCGGCGTTGATGGCGCAGAGGCGCTCGTTGACCTTGGTGAGTGCGTCACTCCAGGCCCAGTCGGAGTCCGTGTTGGCGAACAGGGCATAGACGCCTGGCTCGCCGGTCTTTTTATGCTCCAACAAAAGGTCTGTAACACCGCCATAGGCGGACACCACGAAGATGCGTTGGTAGAGTGCGTCACCCTCATGCCGGCCTACCAGAATGTTGTCCCGGACATGGCGGTACTGGCTCATGCTGGTGCCGCCGATTTTCTCGACGGTGTGCAGGGTCTGGGTTGTCATTGTTGGAGGTCTCCCATAATCGTTGTAGGGCCGGTGTGTCGGTCGGGGCCACCAAGGGTGGTGGCTCCCCGTCGGTTCAGGCCGTCGTCAAATGTTCCGGATGCAGATCCCGGCGGCTGGGATCGCTGGCCTCGCGGCTCAGGTCGTTGGTGCGCGGCGTGACCGGTTTGATGGTACGTCGGGTGGCGATAAATTCCGGGCGTGGTGTCAGCCCACAGAAGGGCTCCACGACCTGATTGCTCATGGCGTTGTATACGAAGAACAGGTTGCTGCGAGGAAACGGCGAAATATTGCTGTTGGAGCCGTGCATGGTGTTGCAGTCGAACACAATCACCGAACCGGGCCGGCCGGTGGCGGCATGGAGGCCACCCTGTTGCACCAGTTGCGCCAGACAGTGATCGGCCGGTACCCCATATTCCTGCTTTTTCAGGCTCTGCTTGTAGTGGTTGTCCGGCGTTTCGCCTGAACACACCACGAACTTGCGGTGCGAGCCCGGCACCAGCATCAGTGGGCCGTTGTTAGGCCTGTTCTCGGTCAGCGTGATGGACATGCTGAGCGCGCGCATGCGCGGCATGCCGTCTTCCACGTGCCAGGTTTCGAAGTCGGAGTGCCAGTAAAACTCCTTGCCGCGAAAGCCGGGCTTGTAGTTCAGGCGGGACTGATGAATGTAGAGGTCGTCATTGAGGATATAGCGCGCCAGATCGACCAGGCGGCGGTCGCTCATCAGGCGTTCGAACAGGGGGCTGATGCCTTGATGAACCCGGAAGATGGAGCGGATGGCGTTGCTTTCCGGCTCGGTAATGGTTTGCTCCAGCGCAGCCATGTTCTCGTCGTCGCGCAGGCGGTCGGCCTCGTCCTGCAGGGCTTGCACCTCGGCGGGACGAAAGACGTCTTCGAGGACGACAAAGCCATTGCGTTCATAGTCGTCGATAACGGCTTGGGCAACCGGTGGGGGCGCGTCCGGGCGACTGTAGATTACCGGATCCAGGCGCTCCATCAGTCGCGCAGGCTGCCCATATCTGGATGGGTAAAGATCTGGCATTGAGCTCATGATGGTTCCTGTGTGTTGCGGCGTGTGATTGCTTGGTTGATCAGTCCTCAAGCGGAGATTTTTAGCTCCCTCTCCCGCCAGGGGAGAGGGAATATTACGGAGCTA
>CAYXVO010000069.1:0-9946 GCA_964467875.1 uncultured Pseudomonadales bacterium
TGTTCGACCAGGGCACAAAACAGCAGGTCATCGACTTTGTGCGCGAGGTAACGGCCTCTTACTGGACAATCGAGCAGATCGGTATTGCCTGGCCGACCGCCAACGGTATCGAGTACCAGGCGCCCACCCGCGAAAATCTGGCGCGACGAGATGATCTGCGGGAGTTCCTGAACCGGCCGCTCTTCATCCTGAAGTCAGAACGCTACTCAGGCAACTGAGGGCCGCCGGAGTAACAGGTGCAGACGGTTAGAAGTTGATGCCGTCTGCCTTGACCACGCGAACCAGGGTTTCCAACACCTGATCCACTTCCTGCTGAGTGAGGAAATGGTGGAACGGAATCGCCAATCCCCCCTGCCCCAGCCAGTCTCCAAAGGTATAGCCCTTCGGCAACGACACGATACGGTCGCGTAGACCGGGCTGCTCATGAAGCGGCGGCCAGTAAAGTCGCCGGCTTTCCACGCCCTGCTCCATCAAGCACTGACGAACCTGGCCGGCATCCGCATCGCCCAGATGCAGGTAAAGATTTGCCGGCAGCTGTTTGTCGTCCGTCGCCTGATGGCGAAAGCCGATATGGCGGGCGAAGGCCTCTTTGTACAGCTGATAGACTGCCAGACGACGTTCACGCAGGAGATCGTAGCGGGCTAATTGTGCCAGGCCGGCCGCACAGTGAAATTCGCTCAGTTTGGCATTCGTGCCCAGATCCTGGGTCACCAACGCCTTGGAGAAACCGAAATTGCTGATGCTGCGGACGCGGTTGCAGAACTCCACATCGTTAGCCACCACCAGGCCGCCTTCGCCAAACCCAAAAGGCTTGGTGGCATGGAGGCTAAAGGCATAATAAACGCCGTCCACCACCGTCTGGTTACCCAGTGCCGGTGCGGCGTCCACAATCACCGGAATGCCCGTGTCCCGGGAAAATTCCTGCCACTCTTCGGACTCCACCGAGGTGCCTAATACTGCGACCGGAACGACCGCATCGAACCGGTAGTGCCTCAGGACATCCCACGCAATGGCCGGCGTCAAGCGCCAGGTGGAAGGATCGATGTCTGCCAGCAACGGCTGCGCGTTGGCGCTGATCACCGCTGTTGCCGTGGCTGGAAAGGTGAAGCATGGCATCAGAACCCGTGCACCCGGCCGGATGCGCAATGCCCGCAGGATCACCTCGATCGCGGCCGAGCCATTGCTGACCGGAACGACCGCCTCTGCAGGCAAGTCAGGAAAAAAGCGTGCCTGCATTGAAGCCTGAAAACGCGACCACAGAGGTCCGAAATTGGTGTATTGCCGATTTTGGTCGATTTCCCGCAGAAAGGGTAAAAGGTCATCGGCAGTGGGCAAATCAGGGATGAGATAACGAATCATGGCGAGCGGGGCCTGCATTGAGCTATTAGTTTAAGCCTAGTCGAGGAATGACGCTTTGACTGCGCTCACCAGCGCATAACCTACTCTGGGACGGCCTGATTAAACTTGACCCACAAGAGCCTGCGTATCGGATTTCCGGAACAGGTCATGATCCCGCACCAACTGATCCAATGTGCCTGCCAGGATGAATGGATTGGCTTGCGGATAAACGCGGTTGGCGGCCAGGTCCTGCCAATAGCCTTGATACCAGGCGTAGTAAGGCTGCCGGTCCTGTTCCAGGACAACGTCCAGCCCCAACGTATCCTGAAGATACAGCGTCAACAGGCGGGAATTTGCCGAAAACGCCAATTGCAAGGGTCCCCAGAAGCGTGGGTTGGCCTCGATGAAATAGGTCTGCCCATCTGCTTCCATCAACTCGATCATGATGGGGCCCCGATAGCCAACCTCTCTCAGCCAGTCCATGAGTTTGGAAGCTATGGGAAACTCTTCTAGGCGCCGTGCCTGTGCCAGGACGATGGACTTGCCCCCTGGCTGCTGCACTAGGTTCGTTTGGGCATAGCCTTCGACCGCTCCTGCCCGGCTTACGTAGAAGCAGAGGTAGTGGCTCTGGCCATCGAGATAGCGCTGGGCAAAATAAAGTGACAGGTCCTCAACCGCGGACACCTCGCGCCATTCTTCGGCATTGCGGATAAAGAGCGGATAGAGCGTTCTGCCTGCGGAAACGTTCATTCTTGGCTTGAGGACCAGAGGGTAACTGGGCGCGGCAAGATCGACGGCCAGAGGCATCGGCAGAATCCCGCGACCCGCCAGCTCCGATCCTAAGCGCCATTTACTCGTCACCAACTCATACAGGGCTCGATCTGCAGCAGCCCATGCAAGCGAGGGCGCCCAATCCGCCTGATGATCCAGCAGGAACTGGTTGAGGAATTCGGAGGTCGGACAGAGGATCAGGGTTTCTATTCCCTGCTCTGCAGATAGCCGCGCGGCAATGCCGTTGACTTCCTGCATGCACAAGGTTCTGCAGCGCCTCACATGGCACACCTGGGCGGCGTAATCCGTGCGCAGCAAAGGATCTTCCGGACCCGCCGCCACCACGAAGAACGGAGCCTTTGCCTGAGCGAAGAGACGGCATAACGCCACCACCGCACGGATGTTATAACCGGAGAACAGCAGGAAGCCGCGACCTTTCATAAACAAGCACTCGTTTGCACAACAGCTTATAGGTCTATCAATCTAGTCGAGCATCGGAGTCTCAACCAGATAATGTTCGCTCCCGCAGACCGCAATCCGGCAACGCCTTGCCGGATTTCCGTCGGGCAGCGCAATACCCTGGAATCACGATAAGCTCAGGAACCTGCCGAATGCAGACAGATTCTCCTGGCTAAGCTTGCCACAGCAGACCTTTGGGGCCCCTGTTCATTATCCAGTCACACAACATATTCTGAACTTGGCACATTCCTCGCATATACCCTTCCAACAGTCAAAAAACCGGAAGAGGTTTGCCACCATGTCTAGCCAACGCGCCCAACTGAGTAACGCAGCAGTCCAGTTCACTCGGGAGCAACAAGCGGCGTTTGCCCGGCAGTTGATCGTTGCGAACGAGCACTACCGCCTGTCCAACTCCGCCGATTTTGCGCTGGACATTCGCCTGCAGCACCGGATGGAAGCCCGCAATCTGGCGGAAGAAGTCGCCGCCCAGGATCCGAACAACGCCAGCGTCATGAACTTGCTGGGGCGAATCGCGCTCGACGACAACAATATGACGGACGCCACCGGCTATATGCTGGCCGCCATCGAGCAGGCTCCGGAAAATACCGGTTATTACGTCAACCTGGGCTACGTGCGCCTGGCGGCTCGTGAGTACGAGCAGGCCGAAGCCCTGTTTGCCAAGGCTCTGGAACTGCAGAAGAACAACGCCCAGGCTTACGGCGGTATCGCCTATGCCCTGCTACGCAAAGGGGACTACCTCGGCGCCTTTCTGCGGCTACGCTCCCTGATTGAAAATGGCCAGGGAACCGCTTATCGCCGTCGTGCCTTGTTCGACGCCACCGAGCACCTCTGGGCCGACCACTACGATGTACAGCTTGAGCAGGACCTGATCAGCTTCTACGGCTGGCCCGATGGCGACGCCTTGCAACTCGGCAGCCTCACCGCCAGCACCCTGATTCACAAGTATGACCTCAGCAACGATGAGGCACCGCTGGAACTGGACGTCCTGGCCCGGGATCCGTTGCTACTGGCAAGCCTGCAGCGATCCCTGCTCGCCAACCGGCTGGTGGAATCCTTGCTGACCGTGGCCCGTCAAAGCGTCTTGTATGAGGTCTGCTCGACCCGCCAACTGCGGGATTCGCTGCAGCCGTTCGTGTGTGCGCTAGCCGAGTACTGCGCCCGCACTGGCTACGCCTTCGCGATCAATGAAGACGAAGCCTTCTTCCTTGGACAGCTCCAGCAGGAAATCCATGATGCGCTGCAGGACCGGGAATGGCAGCAACAGGATGTCATCGGTGCGCTGCTGGTGGTTGCGCTCTACGAGCCGCTCTACGGTCAACCCTACACCTTCCAGTTGCTGCGGGATGACCTCCACGTCTGGCCGGAGACGGCCCAGGCCGTGCTGCAGGCAGCGCTTTATGAGCCATCCAGTCAACACCAGATGGAATATGCACTCAGCGGCGGCGACGGAGTTGAAGCGTTGGCGGCAACACCCATGGTGCGCGGCATGGCTCCCTACTGGGAAGCCCTGGGCATGTACCCGAGCGCGGACTATCGCGAAGCGCTGGCCAGGGAGTTGGGCGAAAATCACTGCCCTACCATGAAAGAGCCACTTCAGATCCTCGTGGCCAGCTGCCGTAGCGGCCAGCGTGCCATCAGCCTGGCACGCTTTTTCGAAGGTGTCGAAGTCACGGCCGTGGATAGTAACCTTGATAACGTCGTGCATGCGGCACGGGCTGCTCACCGCTATGCACTGAACAACATCAACGTCCATTGTCTCCCGCTGCAACAGTGTGAGCAGGCTGGCAAAAGTTATGACGTGATCGAATGTGGGCAGGCGCTGGGTCCGGTGGAACAGGTCGCGGACACCATGCGCCACCTGGCCACCTTGTTGAACCCGAACGGCGTGATTCGCTTTACCCTGCCGCGCCGCGCCAGTCGCCAACAAATTGACGCGGCGCGCAACCGCCTGCGTGAGCAGGACATTCTGCCCACGCCTGATAACGTGCGCAGCGTGCGCCAGATCGTCCTGGAAGAAGCCGCCCAGGGCGCCTGGCAGGATATCGTCGCCAACCCTGAGTTCTATACCCTGCCCGGCACCCGCGACTTACTGTTTGCCGAAGATGAGCCCTCGTTCAACCTGATGGAAATCCAGGACTTGCTGCAGGCGGCGGGGCTGGAGTTCATCGGCTTTGTTGATCTGGACACCCATGCACGGCAGCGGGTTCAGGCCCTGCGACCGAAAGATCTGGCGGCCTGGCACAACCTGGATGAGAGCCATCAGATGGTGTTTGGGGATAGTTATGAGATTTATTGTCGTAGGCTGTAAGCCTCCCGACGTGGCACGAGTTATTCCCTCTCCCTCTGGGAGAGGGAGCTAAACAACGCAGTCCTGCCAACTCCTCGATTTCCCCCAACTTGCCAACCTCTGTCCCTTTCGTTATCCTCGCCGCTCAAATTTTGGGCTGATTCCGCCGCTTCACCAGCTGCGGAATTCGTAACGAGGACACTGCATGTTGCTGGATACCCCGCTCATCACCACTCTGCTCGCGGCCCTGGTCGTGCTTGCAATCACTTACACCCTAACCACCCTGATCGACCGTCGCATAGCGGAAATTCGGGCTGATCGTGCGAACGGGAAAGCGGACGAAATCGAAGACGGGCAGTTTGGGTCGCAGGCTTTTTAAGTTTTACTTGCCAAAATGAACGTCAAAAAGCCGGAGCCTGTCTCCGGCTTTTTTTGTTGTGCTGAACCGCTGAGCACAAAGTTTAGCTCCCTCTCCCGCTTGCGGGAGAGGGTGGGGGTGAGGGTTGCAACATGCGCGGCGCGGTGTTTAAGCGGCTTACGCCGCCCCCTCACCCTGGCCCTCTCCCACAAGGGGAGAGGGAATAACACAGCCTACGCCCGACGAGCCAAAATCGCTCCCACTCCCAGTACCAGCCCCATGGCCCCCAGGGTCATATACAGCGAGCGGTCAGAGATCCGACTCTCCCAACCCGGCGTCAGGCGCTTGGGCACCAGATGATAATCCACCCCATACGCCAGCGCAGCGGTGGCCAGTCCGCCCGCGATCGCTGCGGTATGGCTGCGCTGGGCGGCGCGGCCGAACAATGCCTTGAACACCAGCGCCCACCAGATGCCGGCGCTGGCGTTGATGGCCAGGCCCGGCAGGGTATGGCGCAAGGTGGCCCGCTCTACCCGGGCGGCCTCTTCGCCCCAGAGCACATGGGAAGTGGCGTTGATGGGGGCGATGGCGCTGTCAGAATCCCGCTGCCCGAAGGCGGCCACGGCGGCACAGGCGGTCAGGCCAGCGGCGGCACCGGGAATGAGGCTTTCCTTTAGGTTCTGTGACCATTGCTGGACGGACTCTTCGCGTATCATGGCTGCTCCTCGTGACTCGCCTGGAACTGAACGAAGTGGACTGCGGTGCGAGCCTGGCGCCATCATCTGGCAGGCAACCGGGTCATTCAATACTTAAACACCGCGCACCTATTCAGTGTACGGATCAGCACCGAGATGCCCCATAAGCTGTACGTTTCTTGCACATTAAATTTTGAAAGATGGCTATCTGTTCATTTTATGGCGTGTTAGGATTCGGCCCCCTTTTTGAAACCAGTCTATTCACACCATCGTACCGTCCCATGTCATCTCTCAAGCAATTCTTTCATGAGTTTCGTGCCCTTCTGGGAATAGAGGGCAATGCCACCAGCCATGGCGAGAAGTGGATTTCATCGGTGGGTGCCCTGTTGGGTCTTCTCACGGTCTATTGGGCCACGCAGTGGTCACTCGACACCCCCGGCATTCTCCTGATGGTTGCCTCCATGGGTGCCAGCGCGGTGCTGCTGTTTGCGGTGCCCCATGGTGCCCTGTCGCAACCCTGGCCGGTCATGGGCGGACATATGGTTTCGGCGTTCATCGGCGTCACCTGCCAGCAGCTGTATCCCGATCAGCCGCTGACGCCGGCACTGGCG
Source organism: uncultured Pseudomonadales bacterium (assembly GCA_964467875.1). GTDB lineage: Bacteria > Pseudomonadota > Gammaproteobacteria > Pseudomonadales > Oleiphilaceae > JAEZAA01. The sequence goes on from CAYXVO010000069.1 coordinate 6,541, forward strand.
GTCAGCCTGTCGGTGGGCGCCATGCATTATCTGCGCTGCATTCATCCACCGGGCGGCGCCACAGCCCTGGCGGCGGTGATTGGTGGGCCGCAGATCCACGCCATGGGCTATGAATATCTGCTGACACCGATTCTGGTCAATGTGGTGAGTATTCTGGTCGTGGCCGTAGCCTTCAACGGCCTGTTTGCCTGGCGGCGTTATCCGGCCCATCTGGTGCGACGCAGCCATCAGAGCATTGTGTCGAAAAGCGCATCGTCGTCACAGCTTCAGTTGACGCCTGACGATTTTGCATCGGCCTTGCAGCAGCTCAACTCCTACATCGATATCACGGCGGAAGATCTGGCGGAACTCTGTGAGTTGGCCGCCAACCATGCGGCGGCAAACCTAATGCCGGTGGCGGATATTCAGGCAGGACGATTCTATTGCAATGGGCAGGTCGGTGCCCGCTGGAGTGTGCGACAGATTCTCGATCAATCGCCGAACCGTAGCCGACGCCGGGATCAAGTCATCTTCAAGACCGTTGCCGGTCATGGGGCGTTTGAGACGGGACTCTGTCACCGCGATGAGTTCCGCCAGTGGGCCCGGTTTGAAGTGGTGCCGCAACAGGATCTGTGGGTCCGGGTCGACCGCGCGCATCCGCTGGCGCGGCATGCGGCTAATCTGCAAATATCCTGAGGCGGGTCAGCGCATCAGGCGCTGCCAGCGGGCGACATCCGCAGGCTGGTCCACGGCCCAGAGACGTTCCAGGCAGCCGGTGGCGAGATCCAGCCGGGTGCAGTTGGCGAGCGTCTGATGCAGCACGTCGGGTGTGCCCCACTCCACGTTCGCAAACATGTGCGGATGAACCCGACGCGCACCCACTAGCACAAAACCTCCGTCCTCGGCGGGTCCGAATACCACGGTTTCCCCGTCGTTCAATAGTTCGAGCGCTTCCTGCAGATAGCCTGCGTCCAGCACCGGACAATCGCTACCCACCAGCAGAACAGTTTCATGATGCATTAGACCCGCGGCCAGCGCCTGATAGATCCGGTCGCCCATCGTCACGCCAATCTGCGCCTGGCGCTCGATCCCTGCGTTCTGGCAGGCGGCAATCATTTCATAGAAGGGCATGGGCAGCTGATCGGTTAGCGCCGGCACCTTATCGAGCCACAGCTCCACATTGCCCAGCCCGCTGCCGGCCAGGGTCTGCAAGGTCTGGGTCATGAGCGCCAGATGCACCTGCACCGCGTCTTCGGCGCCGAGGGTGGGAATCAGGTGTGGTTTTACCACACCTGCCAATGGACGCTGGGCAAACTGAATCAGCAAAGTACCGGATTTGACGGTCATGATTCATCCTGTCGCGGTGGATACTCTACGCCACTGGCCGGAACGGACAGACACGCCTGGCGCGTGTAAACCACGTCGAATATTACAGTAGGCGTGCCATCACATTAGCAGAACTCCAGCCACCCTGCCGCGCTTTTGGCTCGACCCAGAGCGATACCAACACGCCGACTGTCGTGGGTAATACGAACGTGACACCTGCTTGGGGCAGCCCTGCCGGGTCTCTATATTTAGGTGACATTCACTTCACTTTAACCAAGTGGAACCCGCTCAGTACCCGCGATGGTCGTTATTCATCATTGGTAGAAAGTCGTTATTCATCATTGGTAGAAAGTCGTTATTCATCATTGGTAGAAAGGAGTCGATATGCGCAGGACATGCGAACACTCAGGCCGTCTTCTCATGGTAGGCACCGCCGTGCTGACATTGGCCGCTTGTGGTGGCGGTGGCGGCAGCAGCGATCGCAATACCATTGCACCAACCAATCAGGTGACCAACGTCGCCACCCCCAACGCTGAGCTTGCGGCCATTGCCGACAACACCTACAAAATCGCCTATACGGTGGAGGATGTGGTCAAGTTCGGTCAGTACTGGTCGGATCCAATGATTACCACCGCGGCCATTCAGAACAATACCAGCAGCGCCCGTTCGGCGACCCCCACCTCGGTCCCGGTGGATTGTCCTATCTCCGGCAAGGCCGAACAGACCAGTGTTGCCGACCAGGCCAGCGGGACGCTGACCCGCGAAATCACCTACTACGACTGTGCCGATCCCGCCGCCACCGCCAACGGCCAGGTGCGCATCGTGGCCAAGCTCAGCGGCAATGCAAACGGCGTCTATTTTTCGGCGCAAACCGCTACCTTCACAGACTTCAATCTGTCGTCCGCGGATGAGAACCTGATCCTGAACGGCACCACCGAGTACAGCACGGCCGACCGCGTCAACAAGACTTTTATCATCAACCTCAGCATCAACGACCAGCTCAATGGCGAACAGGTCAACGCCGAGAACATCCGGATTACCGCCCCCATTGGTGCCTTCTTGCTGGACCGGTTTTACCAGTACGCCATTGTCGGCAAGATGCACTTCAGCGGCGACGGCACCCTGGATTTCAACAAGACCGATCCCAACAGCACCAAGCTGGAGCTGCTCGGCAAGAATGGCTCCAGCCTGTCGATGGAAGCCCTCCACACTGGAGCCGGGTTAGAGGGTACTGTCCGCCGCGTGCTGGCGGACTCGGACGCCGACGGCGTGGCCGACCGTTACATCGCCATTCCCTGGAAGCTGTATTATCCCAAGGGCGACAACGTTGCACTCCCTGTAGCCAACATCTATCCGGCCAACCCGAGCACACCGGTCAATACAGCGATGGTGCTCAGTGCCGAAGGCAGCACCGATGCCGACTACAACCTGCTGAGCTTTAGTTGGGAGCTAGGCGCCGCCCCGGCCGGGGCCACCGCGCAACTAACGCCGGCTAATGGCCTGGCCACCCAGTTCAGCGCGGATGTCGCTGGCGACTATGAAGTTTTGGTCACGGTCAGTGATGGCGCCAGCAGCCATACCGAAGTCACCATCGTCACGGTCCAATAACGCCACAGCGGCCGGGGCATTCCGTCCCGGCCCCAGCCATCTTCCGCCAGCAAGTTCTTGCCTTCGTCGCGTGACCCTCCATGCCCCCTTACCTTGTGGCCCAGTAGGTCCATCATTACGATGAATCAAGGGTTAAGCGAGATTGTAACGCGGCTGTGACGAGACAAGCACGGACGTGACAGGACTAGCTGACCAACACCAGGTTATCAACTTCCTCGAGCGCCAGGCACCTCATCCGGTTCGTCTTGGAACAGCTCCGGGAACCCCGGTAAAGCAGTCATGGCAGTGGACCCCGATGCTAAAAGGAACGTATCCGAAGACTGACTCTCTCCTGCCATTGCCCCTGGGCAAGTACGCCTTCTTTCTAGATTTCGATGGCACCCTCACCGAAATCGTCCCGCAACCGGATCAGGTGCGTGTCGACCCTCGATTGCCCGAGGCACTCGCTATTCTGCAGAATGCCACCCAGGGCGCACTGGCCATCGTCAGCGGC
>CAYXVO010000070.1:0-9921 GCA_964467875.1 uncultured Pseudomonadales bacterium
GAGCGGCGATCAGGCCCGCGCTCTGGCCAATGCTTCGGTCTACCTGGAAGCTTTTGGCCACACGGTGGTGGGCTGGCTCTGGCTGCGCCAGGGGCTCTGCGCGGCGGCTGGGCTGGCGGCGGGTGGTCCGCAAACCGATGCCTTCTACCAGGGCAAGCTCAAGACCTGCGACTACTTCTGCCGCTACGAGTTGCCGAAAGTGGACGCCTGGGCCCGGGTGCTGCAAGAGGCCGATGCCACCACGCTGGAGATGGGATCGGACTGGTTCTAACCGTCTGCTCCAGAGGGACATGAGAAAGCGGAGTCGGTGACTGGGCCGGCTCCGCTTTTTTTGTGTCCAGGGCTTGGGTCAGCTATCCACCGAATACGACAGAATCCGCGAAAGATGGCTGTAGGGCAGCCCCGTTTCCTGGTGCCAGGCGTTAAACGCCTGCTGGGCCTGCACCAGCGCCTTTTTGGAGCCGGGCGAGGCGTCCAGCAGGTGCTCCCGCTGCAGGGCGGTTATCACATCCTGGGACAGGATAAAGCCATCCCATCCCACCCGGCGCAGGAAGTACTGGGCGGTGTTGCCCCCGAGCCGGCTGCCGTTGCGCTTGAGCCATAGTAGCAGACCCACCTGATCGTCCGCCGGCCACTGCGCCAGCATGGCGCCGAAGCTGCCATGGTCGCGGGCTGCGTCCATGATCATGCGGGCGTTGAGCGGCACCGTGCGGATCTTTTGCAGATTGCGCACAATGCGCTCGTCCTGCGCCAGTTGCTCCAGCACATCCGGCGGCACCTGTTGCCAGTAGGCCGGGAAAAAGCCATGGAAGGCCGCCTCGAAATCCGCCCACTTATTGTCGATTACCCGCCACACAAAGCCCGCCTTGAATACACAGCGGGTGAGCTCCGCCAGATAACGGTCATCGCTTCGTGCCGTCAGTGCGACCGGATCGGCGAGCGGCGGCAGCAGTGCCTGTAACGCCTGCTTGCCACCCTTGCGGGCTGCGGCATGCTCATAGATTGTGGAAAATCCCATACCTTATCTCAGCGGTTGTGTCTGGTGTCGGCCTACAAGACTAGACAATAGAGTCGGTCAGGGTAGAAGCCCATGCCTGTATCGGGCATGCACCGCTCTGTCTAAATCAAACCACACCTCAAACTGCGCCGCTAGTTCAAACAATCGTAAAAACCAGACATAAAAAAACCGGAGCCAGGGCTCCGGTTTCAAAGGGCAGATATGCCTTCCGTGGCAACGATCTGATTGGCCTAGTTGAAGATCTTGTTGGGCAGGTAGGTGGCGATCTCCGGGAAGATCATGACCAGGATCAGGCCTACCAGCGACACGATCACGTAGGGGATGATCGAGGTATAGATATCCCGCATGCTGATGCCCGGCGGCACCACGCCCTTCAGGTAGAAGAGGTTGAAGCCGAACGGCGGTGTCATGTAGCCGATTTCCATGTTGATCACGAACAGGATACCGAACCAGATCGGGTCGAAGCCCAGTGAGACCACGATCGGCACGAAGACCGGCAGGGTGATCATCATGATACCGACCGGATCCAGCACCATGCCCAGCAGGAACACGATGAACATCATGAAGATGATGATGCCCCAGGGGCCGCCCGGGATATAGGTAATCAGTCCCTCGATCAGGGCCTGCGCACCCATGCCCTGATAGGCGGCACTGAAGGCGTGGGCGCCAAACAGGATCCAGCCGATCATGCCGGTCAGCTTGAAGGTACGGATCGAGGCCTCATTGAACAGGTTGAAGCTGAGCTTGCGGTACACCGCCGCTGAGATCAGCGCGCCCAAGACACCGATGGCTGCCGCCTCGGTGGGCGTGGCCAGACCCAGCATGATGGAGCCCAGTACCATGGCCACGATCATAATGGGCAGGATCACGGCTTTCAGGGCATCGATTTTCTCTTTCCAACTGGGGCGTTGATCCTTGGGAATGGCCGGGGCCAGTTCCGGTTGCAGCCAGCAGCGGATGATCACGTATGCCGTGACCAGCACCATCAGCAGCAGGCCTGGCAGAATACCCGCCACGAACATCTTGCCGACCGAGACACCGGTAATCAGCGAGTACAGGATCATCAACACGCTGGGTGGCACCAGTACACCCCAGCTGCCGCCGGTGTTGATACAGCCCAGGGCCATTTTCTTGTCGTAGCCCCGTTCCAGCATGGAGGGCAGGGCAATGGTGCCCATGGCCACCACGGCGGCGCCACTGATGCCGCTCATGGCCGCGAACAGCGCGCAGATCGCCAGCGTACCGATGGCCAGACCGCCACGAATGCCGCCGCTCCACAGATACATCATGTGATAGAGGTCCTTGGCGACCCCGGTTCGCTCCAGCAGCATGGCCATCATGACATACAGGGGGATGGCCACCAGGGTGAAGCTTTCCATGGTGCCCCACATCTGGGACGCGACCATGTAGAAGGCATCCGCGCCCCAGGTGAAGTACAGGAAGATGACCGAGACGGCGCCCAGCACGAACGCCAGGGAGACGCCCAGCAGGAGGCACACCAACAACGACCCGAAGAACAGCAGGGTCAGGATTTCGATACTCATGAATGCTCTCCTGAAGATGCATGCTTATGTACGGGCGCGGGCATCAGGTTGAGGGCAACACCAATGTCTTCCAGCAGACGGGCGATCCCCTGCAGCAGCAGCAGGAAGGCGGCGAGTGGGATGGCGGCCTTGACCGGCCAGATCGGCGGGTTCCAGGCGGAATAGGAGGTTTCCATACTTTGGATGGATTCCCAGGCCATGGAAGAACCGAAGTAGAGCACCGAGCCGACGAACAGGAAAAACAGCACCGAGGTGAAGATATTGACGGTGGCTTTGGTGCGGGGTGAAAAATGGGAGTAGAAGATGTCGACGTTGACATGCTCCCGGTGGGCCATCACATAGCCGCCCGACATCACGATGTAAAAACCGAACAAGAGCTGGGTTAGCTCATTGGTCCAGACGGTCGGCGATTCCATGCCGTAGCGGAAGAACACTTCCAGAATAAGAAAGAAGAACATGGCGTAGACCAGGTACGAGACCAGGATTCCCACGGCATTGTTCAGACGGGTGATCCCGTTGATATAGGCTTGGATTAGACGCATGTCAGCTCCCACAAGCACTGAAGGGGTCAAAGTTGAGCGGGCCCGGTAAGGGCCCGCTGTCGGCTAGAGCTTTTCTGACTCTTGTGGAGTGGGATCCCAGGCGATCCGGTTACAGATCAGAGGTAGCCGAGTTCGGTCAGATAGGCACGCAGGAGCTTGACGGCTTCGGCGGCACTGGGGTGACGCTTGGCTTCGACGTCCCAGGATTTCTGGGCAGCCTGGGCCAGGCGCTTCTGAACATCGTCAGGAATGGTGTTGACCTGAACGCCATTGTTTTTAATGGCCTTGGCCAGAGCAATCCGCTCCTGATACAGGTACTCGTTGGTCCGCGCCCAGAACTGCTCGTCCAGTGCCTGGATGACCACGTCGCGGATATCCTTGGGCAGTTTGTCGAGTGCCTTTTGACTAACGATGATGACGTCGGTTCCGGCAATGTTCAGGGCCGGCTGCACATGGTACTTGGTGAGATCGTACAAACCCATGCTGGCCGCACCCTGGGACGCACCCCAGTGGGCCGCGTCAACCACGCCGGTGGACAGAGCCGTGTACAGCTCGCTGCCTGGCAGGTAAGAGGCGGCCGCGCCAGCATCGGTCAGGAAGGTCTGCATGGCGCCGGAGGAGCGGATTTTCAGCTTGGTGAAATCCTCCCAGCTATTGATGGGCTTCTTGGTGACCAACTCGGTGGGATAGATCTTATCCGTGGAGTAATAGACGCCGTGCTTGGCCGCCTGGTCCTGCAGCATTTTCTCGAAGCCCACGTGTTTGTGGAAATAAACGGCTTCCCAGACGTTACGGAAAGCAAACGGCAGGCCGGATGCCACGCCCGCGAGCGGAATCTTGTCCTGGGCATAGGAGGGCGAGATGGTGCCCATCTGGATGATGCCGCGGCTGACCGCGTTGAACGTTTCCTTGGCCTTGAACAGCGCGCCGTCTTCATACAGCTGAAGCTCAAGGCGGCCGTCGGTGCGTTTCTCAATGACGGTCTTCAGATGCTCCAGGCTGTCTTTGAAGGAGCTGCTGGAGGCCGGCCAGTGGGATTGGACGCGCCATTTGATGGTGTCTTTGGCCAGCGCGGCCGGTGCAAACATAGTGGACGCGGCGAGCGCGACCGCTGTCGTGGTGATGGTCAGAGTTTTGCGTAGTTGGGATAAAGCTTTCATTTAGAACCCCTATTGTTTTTTTCTGGGTCTGGCGACACACACTTACAGTGTATGCATCGAATCCGTATTTCGCCAGGCGGTATGAAAGGCTGCACAATGAACCAGTACAGAAAGAATTTAACACAGGTTTGGAGTTTTTCAATATGTCTTCTGTGGCGCCTTTCAAAATTGAACCCCGCATCATGGTTTACGCCTGGGCGCTGAAACAATACGACTTTGGTCTAGGGGGCACTGAATGAGAGTAACTGGATGAGAGTCACTGAATTAGCAATCACTGGATTCGCCGCGTGGCCCGGATCCTTACCCGACAGGCTCCAGCCGGTATCTCTAGGCAAGGCCCTGGTGGATCGTTAGACTGCCCCCTTGGTGAAATCAGGGACGATCAACCATGCCGCGCTTTCGACTGCTCATACTCTTCTGTTGTTTTAATGCTCTTCTGTTCGCGCCACCCGCTGTCAGTGATGGCGCACCGCCGCCCTTATTGCTGGCCAATGTCTATGCCGAGCCGCAAGATCTGGCGGCCTATTGGGTCAGCGAGAAGCTGGACGGGGTGCGGGCCTACTGGAATGGTGAGCAGTTGATTTCCCGCCAGGGCAATCCGTTCCAGGCGCCGGCCTGGTTTACCCGAGGCTTTCCCCAAACGCCTCTCGACGGCGAACTCTGGATGGGGCGCGGGAGCTTTGAGACACTGTCCGGCACCGTCCGCCAATTGCAGCCGGATCCCGTTCTCTGGCAGAAAGTCCGCTTCATGGTGTTCGATCTGCCCGCTTCCGAGCAGATCTTCGATCAGCGTCTGGAACAGCTCAAGACCCTGCTGAATTCCTCGGATTCGCCCTATATCCAGGCGGTATCTCAATTCAAGGTGACGGACCAGGCGCAACTAACCCGGCAGCTGCGACAGGTGGTCAAGCAGGGCGGTGAGGGGCTGATGCTGCACCGGGGTGATTCCCTCTACCGGCGCGGGCGCTCTGACACTCTGCTCAAGCTCAAGACCTATGAAGACGCCGAGGCGGTGGTGATTGATCACCTGCCGGGTAAAGGCAAATACGTTGGCATGCTGGGCGCATTGTTGGTGGAAACGCCGCAGGGGCTGCGCTTTCGGATTGGCACCGGCTTTTCCGACGCCGAGCGGGCCGCGCCACCTCCTGTTGGCAGCACCGTGACCTACAAGTACTACGGCAAAACCCGCTTTGGTACGCCCCGCTTCGCCAGTTTCCTGCGGCTTCGCAACGACCGGATCGACAGCCGCTGAGCCGCTGTCGCACCCGCTTGGGCCGGCGGCGCAAGCGGGGTCTATAATCACAGTAGTCACCGTGCCATTTTTAAATGGCGCATTCCCGGTTGCATCTATACCGGTCGCATCTATACAGCTTGCAACGATGCCGGTGGCATTGAGACCAGTTGTATTGATGCCAGTTGTATTGATCGATGACCCCATCACTGGAGGTTGCTCATGGGTATCCAGATTAATCCCATCCGTCGGAACTGGAAGTTCGGGCTGCCCAAGGAGCAGATCACCCGTTGGAACCAGGGTGACCTGCATCTGACCCAGTTCTTCAATACCTTGTCCCTGTTCTTTCCCGTGGGTGAGCGCTTTTTCATTCACACGCTGCGCCATTATCGCGACCAGATTGTCGATGAGCGCCTGCAGGCCCAGATTACGGCCTTCATCGCCCAGGAAGCGTTTCATGGGCGGGAGCACGACGAACACAATGCGGCCATGCGTGAAGCCGGGCTGCCAGCGGAGCGCATGGAACAGGTGATCACCCAGGTCCTGGAATGGGCCAAGCGCCTGCCGCCCTCTGCGCAACTGGCCGGGACGGTGTCCCTGGAACATCTCACGGCACTGCTGGGGGATATGCTGCTGCGGGAGCCCCGCCTTCTGGAGAATGCCGAGCCCCACTTCAAGGCGCTCTGGCAATGGCATGCGCTCGAGGAAACCGAGCACAAGGCGGTGGCGTTCGATACCTATTGTCAGGTGGTGGGGACCGGACCCAAGGCCTATGCGGTGCGTGTGGGTATTTTCCTTTTCGCCAACAGCGTGTTCTGGAGCCTGTTCTATCCGTTCTATTACCAGACGGTAAAGGCCAGTGGCGGTCACCGGGATATTCGTGGCTGGATCCGTGTGTTGCGCACCCAATTCGTGGATCCGGGTGCCTTGCGCCGGATCGTTCCCGGCTGGCTGGATTTCTTCCGTCCCGATTTCCACCCCTGGCAGCACGACAATCGGCAGTTGCTGACGCGGCTGGAGACGTTGATGCAGGATTTGATGCAGGAACTGGACGCTGCGCCGGCGCAGTGACGGGGATTGCTCAATGACGGGGGATGAAAAAAGCCGAACCCGGAGGGGTTCGGCCGATCTCATTGCGCTGTCAGCGTTGGCCGTTGTGGCGGCATGGAGTGGCGCAAAATGCGCTGTACCACGGTCCAGTACTGGCGGGCAAAGCTGGCGGTGTTGTACGGCAGACCATATTTCTCGCAAATCGCCTGGACCCGTGGCGATATCTCGGCATAGCGGTGGGCCGGCATGTCGGGGAACAGGTGGTGCTCGATCTGGTAGCTCAGGTGCCCGCTCATGATGTGCAGCGCGCGGCTGCCGGTGAAGTTGCTGGAGCCTAGCAACTGACGATAGTACCAGTGGCCCTTGTCCTCGCTATTGCAGTCTTTTTCGTCGAATGTCTGGGCATTTTCGGTGAAATGACCACAAAAGATGATGGTGGAGGCCCACAGGTTGCGGATCAGGTTGGCCAGGGCGTTGCCGGCCAGTACCTTCCAGAATTGGGGGCCGGCCAGCAGCGGAAACAGCAGGTAGTCCTTACCAGACTGGCGCAGGATCTTTTTGCCGAAGCGGCGCAGGTAGGGAATCTTGTCCTGCCAGCGGATCTTGCCTGTGCGCAGGCGCTCGGCCTCCAACTCATGCAGCCCCACGCCCCACTGGAAGTACGTGCTCAGGGCCAGGTAGTTCAGGAACTGGAACCGGTGTCTGGGCTCCCAGGGCGTGTCGTCGGACAGACGTAGCACGGCATAGCCGTAGTCGCGATCCTTGCCGATGATGTTGGTGTAGGTATGGTGCTCGAAGTTATGGGTCTTGCGCCAGGAGTCGCTGTCCGACACCGTATCCCATTCGTAGGTCCGGGAGGTCAGGGTCGAGTCGTTCATGAAGTCGTACTGGCCATGCATCACGTTATGGCCGATCTCCATGTTCTCCAGGATCTTGGCGACGCCGAGCAAGACGCTGCCGACCGCCCAGGTCAGCGGGTTGTAACTGAAATGAATCAGCGCCCGGCCCGCAATCTCGCAATAGCGTTGCTTGCGGACAATGCCCCGGATGTAGTCGGCATCACGCTGGCCCACGGTACTCATCACCTCTGCGCGCAGGGCGTCCAGCTCCTGGCCAAAAGCTTCCAGTTGTTGATTGCTCGGTTTAATCATTGGCTTTCCCTCTTCTTGTATCCGTGCCTAGCCTGTTACAGCTCAATCGTCACCGGACCGACCGGAATGGCAATACAGGCCTGGATTTCTTCCTGGTCGGGTGACGACAGCTTGCCGGTACGGGCGTCGATTACCTGGCCGCCCCGCTTGGTGCATTTGCACTCGTGACAGATCCCGCTGCGGCAGCCGAATTTCGGTCTCAGCCCGACCGCTTCGGCCAGTTCCAGTACCGTCTTGCTGCCATCGCCCTTGACCTCGAGTCGGGCCTGGGTGAAGTTCACCTCGGACTGGCGCTGGGACTCATCCAGGCTGACACGCACGAAGGGCGCGCCAAAGCTCTCGCGGATGATCGTGCGGGCGTCGACGCCCTCGGCGGTGAGTAACTCGGTGGCCGTGTCCATGAAGCCCTGGGGACCACACATGTAGATCGCGCGTTCCGCCAGGTCGGGGCAATGCTCCTGCAACTGGGCCTGGCTGATGAAGCCCTGGTCGTCGGTCAGCACCAGGGTCAGCTGGAACTGCTCGGGATGCTTGCTCTGCAGTTCGGCCAGCGCCTCGGCAAAGATCACTTCCGATGCGTTGCGGCAGTAATACAGCATGCTGATGGCGGGGGTCTTGGATCGTCCCAGGTGTTGCTTGAGCATCGAGAAGAACGGCGTGATGCCGCTGCCAGCGGCGAGAAACAACGGCTTTTTGCCGGTCCCGGCCGCCAGGGTGAACTCACCGCTGGCGGGCGAGATCTGGATAATGGTGCCTGGAGTCAGATGGTCAAACAGCCAGTTGGACACCCGCCCATCCTGAATCCGCTTGGTGGTGAAGCGAATGGTGCCGGTGCGGGCAAACTCCGCCGGCGTGGACGACAGGGTATAGGTGCGTCGCACGCGGGAGCCGTTGATCTCGACTCCGATCTGGAAATGCTGGCCGGCCTCGAAACTCTTCCAGTGCAAGGGTGGCTTGAGGACATAAGTTTTGGCGTCGGCTGTTTCCTGGATGATCTCCATGACGCGGGCATTCCAGACTGTCCGTGACAGCAGAGGATCGATTTCCGTCAGAATGAAATCGGCATAGGTCTGGATAAAACCTTGGCGCTGCCAGAAGGTGGATGCATAGGTCGCCAGAGACTGCTTGGCAGTGGACGCAAAATTCGAATGTGTAACAGTCATGGAAATCCCTCTTTTTGTGTACAACCGTTCACTCAATATAAAATTAAGGCTCGTCGCGGTCAACCGTTAAATGCGGCCTGAAATTGGGCGAAATGGCGGAGTTCGGCCATTAAAGACGGAGATGCTGGACCCGGTTAGCGGTAATGGACGCAGTTCTGGGCGGCAATGCTCCAACGAGAAGACTTTTTTTCTGTGTACACGTGGACACAGAATGTTTGGCTGGCGCGAAGGATCGCCGCCGAGGGAAATCCTGGCGGCGGTCGTGAGGAGAATCGGGGGAGCGTGCCCGCTGGAGGCGAGCGGTAAACTTGAGGGCTTGCAGAAGGGAGATCGAAACTGGAACGGTCGAGGCTAGAGCTTAGCCCGTACCTTTACCTTGGCCTTGGTTTTGGTGGAGGACGCCGAAGACTCGTCATTTGCTTGCGTCATGGTTCGAGAGGCTACCTGACTATCCTCCAGCCCCTCGAAATAATCCGACGCCAGTTCGCCTACCGAACGATTAACCTGACGGATGGTGTCGTAAACGCCCTGGACTGCTTGGTGGTGCTTGCCTCGAGCAGCTGCCAGGGCCTCCTCGCCCTTACCTTTAGGGGCGAGATTAAAGGAGGCGTCAGCAATGGCCAGGTGAACCTGTTCCACCGTGGTGACCGTGCTTTCAACGCGCTCCTGTACGAAGTCTTTGGCGACTTCCAGGAAATCCATCAATTTGCTCATAACGATCCTCGTGAGCGTTCAATTAGTGTCAGGTCGGCAATGCCTGCTGCTCGGGTGGGCGAGAATACCGCAGAATACGCTGCAACACTGTCTTGTACTGATTCCAAAAGGTGTTGCTGTTATAGGGCACACCATACTTGGCGCAGATCGCCTCAACCCGGGGCGCAATCTCGGGATACCGGGCCGAGGGCATGTCAGGAAACAGGTGATGCTCGATCTGGTAGCTCAAATGTCCACTCATGAGATGCAGCCAACGCCCTCCGGTAAAGTTGCTGGATCCCAGCAACTGCCGGTAGTACCACTGCCCCCGGTTTTCCTGTTCGCAGTCCTTTGCCGCGAATGTGTGGA
>CAYXVO010000071.1:0-9854 GCA_964467875.1 uncultured Pseudomonadales bacterium
CTTGCGCAGACGGTTTTCAACTTCCCGCTGGTTCTTGGCCGGGGTCATGTCGATGAAGTCGATGACGATCAGTCCGCCAATGTCTCGCAGGCGGAGTTGGCGTGCCACTTCGTCCGCCGCTTCCAGGTTCGTCTGGAGCGCGGTTTCTTCGATGTCGCTACCCTTGGTTGCGCGGGCGGAGTTGATATCAACGGACACCAGTGCTTCGGTATGGTCAATGACAATTGCACCGCCAGAAGGAAGCTTGACCTCACGCTGAAACGCGGTCTCGATCTGGGTTTCAATCTGATAGCGGTTGAAGAGGGGGATGTCATCCTGATAGAGCTTGATGCGACTCTCGAAGGACGGCATTACCGCCTGGGTGAAGCTGCGCGCATCTTCGAAAACGTCAGGAGCGTCGATTAAGACCTCACCGATATCCTGGCGCAGGTAATCGCGCATGGCGCGAATCACGACGTTACTTTCCTGGAAAATCAAGAAGGGTGCACGGCGCGTCTCGGCAGCGCTGACAATCGATTCCCAGAACTGGATCAGGTAATTCAGGTCCCACTGCAGCTCTTCGCTTGTGCGACCCACGCCGGCGGTACGGATGATGATACCCATTTCATCCGGTACTTCGACACCTGCCAATGCTTCCCGCAGCTGATTGCGGTCATCGCCGTCAATGCGGCGGGAGATGCCGCCCGCCTTGGGGTTATTCGGCATGAGAACCAGGTAGCGGCCGGCCAGACTGATGAACGTGGTCAGGGCAGCGCCCTTGTTGCCACGCTCTTCTTTGTCGACCTGAACAATGACTTCGCGACCTTCTTCGATCAGTTCCTTGATATTGGGGCGGCCGCCGCTTTGCTTGGCATTGGTGCGGAAGTACTCCTTGGATATCTCTTTAAGGGGCAAAAAGCCGTGACGTTCTGCGCCAAAGTCAACGAAGGCTGCTTCGAGACTGGGCTCAACGCGAGTGATTCGTCCCTTATAGATGTTCGCCTTTTTCTGTTCACGAGTGCCGGATTCAATATCCAGATCGTACAGGCGTTGTCCATCGACGAGTGCGACACGCAACTCTTCGGGTTGAGTTGCGTTAATAAGCATTCTTTTCATGTAAGTCTCGGTTATCCCGCTCAGGGGCATGAGGCAGAGCACCGAGGTTAAACAGTTGCTGGGCAGAGCCCAGCCGCATTTGCAGTAGCTTCAGTTCAAAGTCGAGCGCATGCGCGAGCGCAGATATTCAGCGATTGACGCATTCGGCAGTGAGAAAACGTTCCGGGAATTTTGTCTGGCAAGTTGTCATTCCTGTTTGCATAAGAGTGAGACATGACTCCTTGATGGATTGTTTCGCTAAACTCCGTGGAAACGTCCTACTTACTTCGACCGCTCTGATCTTACTTCCAGTTGCCCCTGTCATGCCTGATGTAGAGCGGCAGGGAGATGAGCAACGTGCTAAACCGTTTTTCCTCGGTATCACTGCGCCACGCGCATTAATACTCTTGAATTTGTGTGCATCTTCGCTTGCCAAACCCAGCCGTGGCATCGTGACCTTGCTTCATCGGTGTGGCCCTGTTTACGGGTGCCATCCGGTCTGCCAAATGTACTCATGCTGGGATATACTTGGCCCTTCGGTTCGCCTATTGCCAGCCGTTCCACGCTTTCTCTAAACGGGTCGCTGGTATAGCTTGAGAACCACAAGTTGCGCCTTCGCAATATAACAGTAAACCCAGTCGCCATCAAACTCCTCGGTACGGGTGTTTTAGTTCTCTTATGCAGTCATTAGATTCGGCGACTCACGCCCAAGTTAAAATCATACAGATCGATGTCGAGTCCGCGGGGCAGCGGCTTGATAATTTCCTGCTGACCTTTCTGAAAGGGGTGCCGAAAAGCCGGATTTATCGAATCATTCGCAAAGGCGAAGTGCGGGTAAATCGGTCGCGAAGTAAGCCGGAGTATAAGCTCCAAGTCGGTGATGAAATTCGGGTTCCGCCGGTGCGCGTTGCCGAGCGAGAATCGTCCGTGCCTCCCGCATCATCGGACCGGTTGCAGCAGATCGAGTCTGCAATTCTCTTTGAGGATGCTCGTTTGCTGGTCGTGAACAAGCCGCCGGGCGTGGCCGTGCATGGCGGGAGTGGTATCTCCTATGGATTGATCGAGGCGTTGCGGGTGTTGCGCCCGGAGCAGCGCTTTCTCGAACTGGTGCATCGGCTTGATCGCGATACGTCCGGGCTGATTCTGGTGGCGAAAAAGCGCAGCGTGTTGCGCGTGCTGCATGATGATCTGCGCTCACGGCAAATGGAAAAGGTCTATTGGGCGTTTGTCGCTGGATCCTGGCCGGCTAAGCTGAAAAGAATAGATGCACCGCTTGCTAAAAATGAACTGAAATCGGGTGAGCGAATTGTTAAGGTTGATGCCAGTGGCAAGGCGTCTGTCACTGAGTTTCGGGTCTTGAAGCGCTTGGGTGAATTTACCTGGGTCGAGGCACGTCCTGTTACAGGGCGTACACATCAGATCCGGGTGCACGCGCAGGAGGCGGGGTTTCCGATTCTGGGCGATGATAAGTATGGCATTGATGAAACCAATAAGCGGCTGCGCAAGCAAGGTTTCAAGCGTTTATGTCTGCACGCCGCGCGTTTGAAAATTCAATTGCCGGAAGATGAGCATCCGCTGGTGTTTGAGGCACCCTTGGACGCCGAAATGAACCGTTTGATTCAGCAGTACGATGTGGGCTCATGAAATACGATGTTTTGATATTCGATTGGGATGGAACCCTGCTTAACTCCGCTGACCATATCGCACTTTGCATGCAGGCGGCATTTTCGGACCTGGGAATGATGCCTCCCAGTCTTGAGGCGGCCAAGAACATCATTGGTCTCGGAATGGTTGAGGCGCTGCAAACGCTGGATCCGAACCTCGATGAAGCGCAGATTCTTAGGCTTCGGGAGCGTTACTCGGAACATTTTTTTCATATTCCACCGACGCGCGGTGATCTGTTCGATGGCGTGCTCGATATGCTGGACGAGGCGGCAACTAAAGGGTACAAGCTAGCCATTGCGACAGGTAAAAGCCGGCCCGGTATGGATATTGTTCTGCGTCAGCTTGAGATGGGACATCATTTTCAGGTGGTGCGTTGTGCGGATGAGACGAAGTCCAAGCCGCATCCTAAAATGTTGGCGGAGATCCTGGCTGAGGTTGGTCTGCCGGCGGATCGTGCCATTATGGTTGGCGACACTGAATACGACATGATGATGGCTCGTAACATCGGCATGGACCGTCTGGCGGTTTCCTACGGCGTTCATAGTCGTGAGCGCTTGCTCGGGCATGAGCCGATTGGCTGCATCGATTCAATGCGGGATCTGCACGCGCTTCTCTAGGGGCAGCTACTACTAGTAATAGGTGAACTACCGGTGCTAGGCGAACTACCGGTTGTTGTAGGTTATAAGAAGTATGAGTGGGTGGACTGGTCGAGAGATCGGAGGGCGAGTTGTCGCGCTTTGAATCGCTGGCTGTGTCTGAATGGTTCAAACATAAAAATATGTAGGTCTCATGGATAACGAATCACAGGCATCTGCATCGGCCCCCTCGAACAGGGAATGGAAGTTGATCGAGAATGTTCTGGCTTCGGCCACAACTGAGCAAAGGCGTGCGCGCCGCTGGGGTATCTTCTTCAAAGCGCTCACCTTCCTTTACTTGTTTGTATTGCTGGTGGTCCTGTCGGCGGGCTTTGGCGGGCGCGTCGCTGAGGTCGCGGAGCCACACACGGCGCTGATTGAGGTGAAGGGAGTGATCGCGGCGGATGAATATGCCAGTGCTGACTCTCTGGTCACTGCGTTGCGTGCCGCGTATGAGAATGAGAATGTCCGGGGTGTTGTGTTGCGGATCAACAGTCCGGGCGGCAGCCCTGTGCAGTCAGGCTATGTCTATGACGAGATTAGGCGCCTGCGTGCTGTGAATCCCGACGTCAAAGTCTATGCAGTCATTGCGGATCTCGGTGCCTCGGGCGCCTATTACATTGCGGCGGCCGCTGATGAAATCTATGCCGATAAATCCAGTCTGGTTGGTTCAATTGGTGTGATTGCGTCGGGCTTTGGCTTTGTGCAGACGCTCGATAAGCTTGGCGTGGAGCGCCGGGTCTATACGTCCGGGCAGAATAAGAATTTCCTGGATCCATTCATGCCAGAGCAGCCTGAGCACGTGTCCTATTGGAAGCAGGTGCTTGATTCCACGCATGAGCAGTTCATCGCGCAAGTGAAGGCGGGTCGAGGTGATCGTTTGAACGATGATCCGGCGCTGTTTTCTGGGTTGATCTGGTCAGGTGAGCAGGCGCTTGAGCTCGGGTTGATTGATGGGTTTGGCAGCTCCAGCTACGTGGCGCGCGAGATTATTGGTGTGGAAACGTTGGTGGATTATACCCCGGCCCGCAGCCCCTTTGAGAAGCTCGCCCGTGAGTTTGGCGCTAGCGTAGGGCAGGGCATCGGTAGTCTGTTAATGTCCGGCCAGATTGGACTGCGTTAAGGTATCGTTAGGCCTTCCTTGCGTAGGAATTCGCAGAGCAGGATCAGGGGCAGGCCGATCAGGCAGTTGAAGTCGCGCCCCTCCATGGCCCGAAATAAACTGACCCCGAGCCCCTCGCATTTGAAACTGCCTGCGCAATCGTAAGGTTGCTCGCGGCTGAGATAGCGCTCGATTTCCTGCTCGGTGAGCATGCGGAAGTGCACATTGAAGGTTTCGGTGGCGGCCTGGCTCTGGCCTGTTTCTGTATTGAGTAGACAAAGTCCGGTAAAGAACTGGACGGTCCTGCCGCTGCAGGCCAGTAGCTGTTGACGGGCCGCGGCATGGGAGCCTGGTTTGGATAGAATGCGCTCCGGTGGAAGAAATGCCACCTGATCGGAGCCGATAATCAGGTGTTGCGGAAATTCTTTCGCGAGCGACTGTGCTTTGCCTATGGCAAGGCGCTGAGCGCGCTTCTCGGGCGGTTCGCCGGCGATGATGTTCTCATCAAATGGCGGGCGCACGGCCTGAAAGGGGATTTCGAGCTTTTCTATGAGCGCCTGACGATAGATCGACGTTGAGGCGAGAATGATGGGCTGCATGATTGCTTTTCCACTTAGTGCTGCGTGGCGCTATTATGACAGCCTGAATGCAATAGGTAAGCGGGCGTGTTCAGGTTGTCCTGTCTGGACGCTTGAAACCGCGATCAGTGCAGTTCATATCTGAAGTTTGCCGGACATTTCTGTCGGAAAGTGTTCGTTAGAATCGCCATGCTGTTAATTTGTCTCAGAATGCGTATGATTCCGGCGAAGATCTTTTGACAAGCCCAGTGCCTGGCCCTAAAATTGCCGCTCTTATATGACTATGACTAAAGCAAGTGGTACGACCGGAGCAAATTCGGCGGACAACGCAAGACAGGTGGATCCGTACAAGCTGGCGGATCAGCATGCGACTATTCACAGAGAGCTGCCATTGGCGAGCTTTCCGCGAGTCGTGGAGGTCTTGGGTGAATGCAGCGGTCTGGTCCATGTGGAAATGCAATTTTACCGGGACGAGCAGCGACGCTGCATCGTACAGGGACATTTGCAAACCCAGGCGGAAGTCGTCTGTGAGCGTTGCCTGAATCCTGTAGAACAGCCGGTTGTTAGTGACTTTACCCTCTGTGTGGTAGTGTCCGACGAGGCTGCTCGAGATATTCCCAAGGATTATGATCCTCTGATAATCGAGGGTCAGACGCTGGAAATAGGGGATATGGTCGAGGAAGAGATTCTTTTGGCGCTACCCATGTTTTCCTACCATGACGATCCCCAGTGTGGAGTCGGCATGAAACCGGTGGCTCCCGAGCTGCCGGACGAAGGTTTAGAGAACAAGGTACAGAAACCGAATCCATTCGAAGTGTTATCGACGTTAAAGTCGAAAAAGTGATCCGTTTGTTAGGGGAGTTTTAATCGCCATGGCTGTTCAAAAGAACCGTAAAACCCGTTCGAAGCGTGGTATGCGTCGCGCGCACGATGCGCTGACTGCTGCTACTGTCTCGATTGATTCAACCACTGGCGAGAAGCACCGTCGTCACCATGTGACGCCTGACGGTTTCTACCGTGGCAAAAAAGTGATCGACACCGAGCAAGAATAAACCTTGCGCGGTCCGATCACGATCGCAGTTGATGCAATGGGGGGCGATCACGGCCCCTCAGTCGCTGCTAAAGCAGCCCTTGCCAGCGTTCTTCGTGATCCGAGTTTGCGGATCCTGCTGGTGGGGGATGTGACGGTTCTCCAGTCCCATCTTCCTCCCCATCATCCTTCTGATCGTCTTGTGCTGATCGATGCGCCTGATTACGTGCGCATGGAGGATAAGCCTGCCTACGCACTTCGCCACAAAATGCAGTCATCCATGGCGGTCGCCTTGCGCGAAGTCCTGGAAGGGCGCGCCCAGGCTTGTGTCAGTGCTGGTAATACCGGTGCCTTGATGGCGTTGGGGCGAGCGTTGCTCAAGACGCCATCGGGCGTTGATCGACCCGCCATTATCAAGCGTATCCCGTCACTTCGTGCCCGCTGCTATGTCCTGGATCTGGGAGCCAATGTCGATTGCTCCGCTGAGCAGCTATATCAGTTTGCATTGCTTGGGTCGCTCGTGGTGGAGCATGTGGAGCGTAAGTCCAGGCCTCGGGTCGCCCTGGTCAACGTGGGTGAGGAGGACACGAAGGGAAATGAAGCCGTTCGTTTGGCGTCACGTTTGCTCGCGGAAAGTCCCTCCATCAATTATGTGGGCTATGTGGAAGGCGGCGCGGTGTTCCGTGATCTCGCCGATGTTCTGGTGTGTGATGGTTTCGTGGGCAATGTGGCGTTGAAAACGGGGGAGGGGGTCATTGAAATGCTGTCAGACCTGCTTGATGAAACCTTCGCCCGTAGCTGGTATATGCGACTATTGGGCTTGCTTGCCCGTCCGGCACTGAATCAATTGCAGGAACTGTTGGATCCGGCCACCCATAACGGTGCAAGCTTGATTGGGCTTAATGGCGTGGTCGTGAAGAGTCATGGCTCGGCACGTGAAAAGGGGTTTGCGAGTGCGATTGAGCAGGGCGTGCAAGAGGCTCGCCTGAAGTTGCCAGACATTATAAACTCCCGTTTGGACGATCTGATTGTCTAAATGATTTCGGGTAATCGTTCGGGGCGAATTCGGCCTTTTTCAGGCAAGAACTAATCTCAGGCAAGAACCAATTCTATGAAAACTGCTTTTGTTTTCCCTGGTCAGGGCTCGCAATCCGTCGGCATGCTGGTGGATTTGGCGCAGGAGTTTCCACAGATTAAAGACACCTTCAGCGAAGCGTCGGCAGTGTTGGGTTATGACCTTTGGGAGCTGTGCGAGCAGGGCCCAGCGCAGGAGTTAGGTCGTACTGAGATCACTCAGCCTGCTATCCTCACGGCCAGCGTGGCACTTTGGCGTCTTTGGCTGGAGCTGGGGGGACGCAATCCAGACGTGGTTGCCGGGCATAGTCTCGGTGAATATTCCGCACTGGTGGCGGCTGGTGTACTGGAATTTGGCCCGGCGGTGGCCCTCGTTCGTGAAAGGGGGCGGCTCATGCAACAAGCCGTGCCTGCTGGCGTGGGGGCGATGGCGGCGGTAATCGGCCTGGAAGATGCGCTGGTGGTCGAGGCTTGTGCCGAGGCGGCCTGTGGCGAAGTGGTGTCCGCAGTGAACTTCAATTCTCCCGGTCAGGTGGTCATAGCCGGCGTTGCAACTGCCGTTGACCGTGCTAGCGCTCAGTGTAAGGCCAAGGGCGCCCGTCGTGTTTTGCCATTACCCGTGAGCGTGCCGTCTCACTGTGCGCTGATGGCGGATGCCGCCGTTCAGTTGGCACAGGAGCTGGAAAAGGTAGCTTTGGCCCAGCCCCGGATACCAGTAATTCAAAATGTTGCAGCAGAAATTGAGCAGGATCCGGCGAACATTCGCGAGAACCTCGTCAAGCAGTTGTACTCTCCGGTACGTTGGACTGAAACCCAGGAAAGGCTTGTATCCATGGCGGTCGGGCAGCTGATCGAGATTGGGCCGGGCAAAGTGTTGGCTGGGCTCGCCAAGCGAGCCATGGCTTCCGTCGATGCAATGACGACCAGTGCGGCTGCTGAATTTCGTGGTGCATTGGCGTCCTGTGGGCAGGGTATGAACGCAAATCAGGGAGACGCAGAATGAGCTTTGAAGGTAAGGTCGCGCTGGTCACCGGCGCTACCCGCGGTATTGGGGCGGCCATTGCGGATGCGCTGGCCAAACAGGGGATAACCGTGATTGGTACGGCAACCAGCGATGCCGGCGCGGCTGCAATCAGTGAGCGTCTCGGAGCGATCGGGTCCGGTGTGGGCCGCACGCTGGACGTGACTGATGCGGTGGCGGCAGAGGCGTTATTTGCGAGTGTGGCGGAAGAGTTCGGCGCACCCCTGATCCTGGTTAATAACGCAGGTATAACCCAGGATGGGCTTCTGTTAAGAATGAAGGATGAATCTTGGGATGCGGTGTTGCAAACCAATCTGTCGGCCGTCTATCGTTTGTCCAAGCTGGCGCTGAGAGGGATGACCAAGGCACGCTGGGGGCGGATCATTAATATCAGTTCGGTGGTCGCGTCCATGGGCAATCCGGGGCAGGCGAACTACGCGGCAGCCAAGGCTGGCATGGAGGGCTTTTCCCGCTCGCTGGCAAAAGAGGTCGGCTCGCGTGGTATTACCGTAAACTGTGTGGCTCCAGGCTTTATCGAAACCGATATGACAAAAGAGCTACCCGAGGTGCAGCGGCATGCCATGTTGGCAGCGATCGCACTTGGGCGTCTGGGGCAGCCCGGGGAGGTTGCGGGTGTGGTCGGTTTTCTGGCCAGTGATGCGGCTGCCTACGTCACGGGTGAAGTGATTCAGGTCAATGGCGGAATGTATATGCATTGATCCTGGTGGAGATGGCGGGCTGTGGCGCGCTTCGCTACCGGGACATCGCAGGGGCAGGCGCAATTGGCGCTTGATTAAAGGCTTTGGGTTCATCTAGACTAGCACGCTTGTCAGTGCTTGGTTATGTAATATAGCGAGGAAACTATGAGTACAGTTGAAGAGCGTGTTAAGAAAATTGTGTGCGAGCAGTTGGGCGTGAAGGAGTCCGAGGTACAGAACAGCTCCTCCTTCGTAGAAGACCTGGGCGCAGACTCTCTTGACACGGTCGAACTCGTCATGGCGCTCGAGGAAGAGTTCGAGACGGAAATTCCGGATGAAGAAGCTGAGAAGCTGACTACGGTTCAGGACGCCATCGACTACATCACTGCGCATATCTGACCCGTTTCAGGGCCTTTATGACCAAGCATGAGCCGCCTCGGGAGACGCTCCCTGGCGGCTTTTTCATGTCGGTGCTAAAGCCTGAGAATGGTCCTTCCATGACTCTTCGGGCCCGGCGCTTGCACAGGTAGAGGTCTGATGTCTGCAATTGCCATGATCAATGGCCGCTTGTGCGACTCCCTGCCGCTTGGCGACCGTGGATTCGCCTACGGTGACGGCCTGTTTGAGACCATTCGTGTGGTGGATGGACAGGGGCTTCTCTGGGATTATCATCTGCGGCGCCTGGTGCGGGGCTGCGAGAGGTTGAAGATTCCGGTTCCGTGGGATCTCGAAGCAAATCTGCAGGCATGGTTAAAGCAGTTGCTGACGGCTGTGCTTGCCCATGCGTCGGATTTTAATGCCGACGACTTTGTCCTGAAGATCGTGCTAACCCGAGGTGTCGGTGGGCGCGGTTACCGCCCTCTGGATACACCCAGCGATCCTTCGATCTATCTCAGTCTGCATGCCGTTCCTGCCGATCTCGGGGAGAAGCAACGGGCAGGTTTGTCCGCCAAATTGCTCAACTATCGGCTTGTTTC
>CAYXVO010000072.1:0-885 GCA_964467875.1 uncultured Pseudomonadales bacterium
GTTGGGGGCGGGCGCCTCTTCCAGTACCTTCTGGTGACGGCGCTGCATGGAGCAGTCGCGGTCGCCCAGGTGAATGGCGTTGCCCTTGCCGTCGGCCAACACCTGCACTTCCACGTGGCGCGGCCGGTCGAGGAATTTCTCCAGGTAAACGGTGCTGTCGCCAAACGCCGCCAGGGCCTCGGACTGGGTGATATGAATCGCGCTGAGCAGGGCTGCTTCCGTGTGCACTACCTGCATGCCACGGCCACCGCCGCCGGCGGCGGCCTTGATGATGACCGGATAGCCGATTTTCTGGGCGATGCGCAGGGTTTCCTGGTCATCCTGACCGACCGGGCCGTCGGAGCCGGGTACCGTGGGTACGCCGGCTTCCCGCATGGCCTGAATCGCCGAGACCTTGTTGCCCATCAGGCGAATGACATCGGGCGTGGGGCCGATGAAGACAAAACCGCTTTTTTCGACCTGTTCGGCGAAATCGGCGTTTTCCGCCAGAAAGCCATAGCCGGGGTGAATGGCGACGGTGTCGGTCACTTCGGCGGCGCTGATGATGGCGGGAATGTTCAGATAGCTTTCCCGCGGGTTATTGGGGCCAATGCAGACCGATTCATCGGCCAGGCGCACGTGCATGAGGTCGCGGTCGGCCACCGAATGCACGGCGACGGTCTTGATGTCCAGTTCCTTGCAGGCGCGCAGGATCCTGAGGGCGATTTCGCCGCGATTGGCGATCAGTACCTTTTCCAGCATGTCGAACCCAGCCCTTTTAGACGATTGTGAACAGGGGCTGGTCGAATTCCACCGGCTGGCCGTTTTCCACGAGGATGGCTTCGATGACGCCGGCCCGGTCGGACTCGATCTGGTTCATCATTTTCATGGCTTCGACGATGCAGA
>CAYXVO010000072.1:895-3529 GCA_964467875.1 uncultured Pseudomonadales bacterium
TAGGGGCTCTCACGGACCTGCCTGCTTTGCGGGACGATGCAGAGCACGTCGCCGACCTTGACCCGTTGACCGACCTCGACGAATGCCGGGGCGCTGGGCGTGGGTGCGCGATAGAAGGTGCCAACCATGGGGCAGCGTATTTTCTCGCCGTTTCCGGTCGTCCCGCCAGCTGATGCATGGTCACCCGTGGACTGGGGTGCGGCCATCGGCGCCGATGGGGCCGGCGCGACGTCATAGGCTGGCGCCGGGGCATAGCTGACGGTGGCGTGCCGGGTGCGACGGCTGATCCGCACGCAGTCATCGCCTTCCTTGATTTCGATTTCTTCGATGTCGGACTCTTCGATGAGTTCGATCAGTTTCTTAACTTTACGGATATCCATGGGTCAATCTCTAGGCTTTTAGTCGTTTGTGCAGCTGAATGACGAGGCAGCAGATGGTTGCGTGCCGGTCGCTTTGGCCAGGTGTGTGCAGGCTGCCTGCAAGGCAAAGTCATAACCCTGGCTGCCGAGACCGCAGATTACGCCCTGCGCCACGTCGGAGAAGTAGGAATGGTGGCGAAATGCCTCCCGCGCATGCACGTTGGACAGGTGCACTTCGATAAAGGGAATGGCAACGGCCAGCAGGGCATCGCGCAGGGCCACCGAGCTATGGGTGAAGGCTGCGGGATTAATGACGATGAACGCGACCTGTTCCAGGCGAGCCTGATGAATCCGATTGATTAATTCATGCTCGGCATTGCTTTGCAGGGTGAGTAACTGATGGCCGGCGGCGCTAGCTTGGTGGATAAGACGTTGCTCGATGTCCGGCAGCGTCTCCTGGCCGTAGACCGTTGGTTCACGGGTGCCGAGCAAATTGAGATTGGGGCCGTTCAGAACGAGAATTGTGGCCATGCGTGGTGTCGGGTCTCAGTAGCTGGGTTCGATCGCTGGGTCAGGCGGGCGATCACTTGGGCGTGGTCGCGAGTCGCCTGAATCCTAGTGAAAAGACGGCAAATTTTCGGAAGTTTGACGCGTTTCGCCGCAACATTCAATAGTGGATGGGCGTAGGCTGGCCTCCCCTCAGGAAGAGGGGAGGCCAGCTGTTTCAAGTGGCGTTGTCACGGTGCACGCGCACCGTATTGCGTCCGTCATTCTTGGCTTCGCGCAACGCCGAGTAGGCGCGGTCTATCAGGGCCTGGGCACTTTCACCCCGGGATTGGGCCAGGCCACAGCTGAATGTCACCTGGAATTCCTGGTCGCCGGCGGGCTGGCGTAAGGCACCAAAGCGCTCGCGGATCTCGTTGAGCAGATGGCGGGCATCGGATTCGGACGTGTTGGGGAGCACCAGGGCGAATTCCTCGCCGCCATAGCGGCCACAATGGTCGCTCTTGCGCAGGCGTTGCTTGAGAAACAGGGCCAGGCTCTTGAGTACCCGGTCACCGATAGGGTAGCCGTAGTTTTCATTGATGTCCTGGAATTGGTCGATATCCATGAGTGCCAGGGTCAGGGGGGCGCCCTGGTGAGCTTTGGCAATCTCGATTTCCAGCAAATGCAGCGTGTGGGTATGGGTGTAGAGTTCGGTCAGGCTGTCCCGGATCATCAGGCTCTGCAGTGTGCGCGCCCGCCGTCCACGATTGTTGAGTGTCGCCACCAGGTGGCGCGGATTGATCGGCTTGGTCAGGAAGTCGTCGCCGCCCAGGCTCATGGCGTGGAGCTGCTTGTTGATATCGTCTTCGGCCGAAATATAAATGATGGGCACGCCGACGAAGCGATCCTGCTGACGGATCACCTTGGCCAGCTCCATGCCCATGCAGCCGGGCATGTACATGTCCATGATGATGATTTCTGGCTGGAACTCGTCCAGGGCAAACAACAACTGCATGGGGTCGTTGATGACACGGGGGGTCATGCCCGCTTTCTTGAGGGCGATGTCCATGTAAGCGGCTTGCGCCTTGGAGTCGTCCACTACCAACACCCGGTAGGGTTCCTGCGGATTGGCGCGGGCGTAGCATTCGATTTTTTCGATCAGCTGACCGGAGTCCACGCTGTGGGTGAAGAGCTCCTCGCCGCCGCTACGCACGGCTTGTAGGCGGGTGGCCAGGTCTACGTCCCGCTCACACACGAACAGGGTGGGAATGGGTGACTCCTGGGCGCTCTGGATCTGTCGCACCAGTTCGATGCCGGCACCGGCGTCGCCGCCGAAATCCACATCAATGACAATGACTTGGGGTTTGCTCTTGAGGCAGGTTTCGATCAGGTTGGCGCCGTCCTCGAAATGCTGTCCCCGAAACCCGAAGAAATCCATTTGCTTGATGATGCGCTGGGCACTGTCCGCATTGTTAAAGGCCAGGTAAATGGGGGCGCGGAGAAAGGTGCGTGGCGCGGTCTTGGTTTCCTGGTCGGTCTTGCGCTGGGTGTTGGCGGCCAGTTCATCCATGAGCCCCGTCAGTTGCGTGCGTTGCTCGGCCGTCAGCTCAGCCAACGCCAGTTCGGGCAGGTTGAATAGTTGGCTGATTTGGCCGGCGATGGTCTGATGGTGGGGCACTTCGAAGCGGGCGGCGTATTTTTCTAGCTTTTCGCTCGCTTCGCGAAGGTCCTGGAGCCATCGGGGGTCACTGTAGCCAGTATCCCGCCACTGCTGCCAGGCATCGAGTAC
>CAYXVO010000072.1:3539-5591 GCA_964467875.1 uncultured Pseudomonadales bacterium
GGCCTGATTGGTCACGCGTTTGGCAAAGTGCTGCTTGAGTTGCTCTCGCTGGCTGTCTGGTGCTGTCATAACCACCTCGCGGCCGTGTTGTGTGCGATTGCTTTCATGCGTGGTACTGCTTTCATCAATGGTGCCGTCATTGTTATTGTTGCTAAGTCTCAGTTTTATGGCTTGCCGTAGGCTAAGATTAGCCCAGAACGCTGGATCCACCCATTGGTTAAATATAGCCGCTAAATGTCAGTCAATCGAAATCTCTCCGGTCTGTTTTGGATGGCCGGGTTCAATCGCGGCCGGTTTGGTGCTGGCCGAGTCCCAGACAGCGCCCGTGTGTCGGGCGGTTCCGAGCGGAGTGCGCACCCATGAAAAATTCACAGGGGGCCTCGGACAGCGGTGTCACCCTGCGACGTCGGCTGATTCTGGTGATCAGCGGGCTGTTGTTTCTGCTGCTGCTGGGTAATCTGTCGTCCAATGTCTACAACCTGCGCCAATACATGCAGTGGCAACTCACATCCCATGCCCAGGATGCGGCCACGTCCCTGGGCCTGTCCCTGTCGACGGCGGTGAATGCCCGTGACTCGCTGGCAGCCGGGCTGATGATCGATGCCATTTATGATCGCGGCTACTATCGGAGCATTGTGCTCCATGATTTGAACGGGGCGCCGCTGGTTGAGCGTCAATCGGATCTGCGTCTGGAGGGCGTACCTGGCTGGTTTGTGAACATGGTCCAGCTGGAGACACCGCCCGGCGAGGCGGATGTCACCAGCGGTTGGCAACAGCTGGGCCGCGTGACGGTGGTCAGTCATCCCGGTTTTGCCTATCGCGATCTGTGGCAGCTGATGACGGCCCAGTTGGCCTGGTTTCTGGCGATGCTGCTACTGGGCTATCTGGCAGCCCGCTCCCTGGTTTCCCGGCTGCTGCAGCCGTTAGGCCAGATCGAACGGCAGGCGAATGCCATCCGGCAGCGGGATTTCAGTGTGCGCTCGCCGCTGCCTCGCACCCGGGAACTGCGCGGCGTGGCACAGGCCATGAACAGCATGGCGGAGCGTCTGGAGCAGATTCACCGGGAACAGCTGAGCATGATCGGCGATCTGCGGGAGCAGACCTATCGGGATGAGCTGACCGGACTGTCCAATCGCACCGAATTCGACAAGCGCCTGCGGGCGGAGCTGGAGTCGGAACAGAGCGCGGCGGTGGGCAGCCTGATGCTGTTGCAGGTTAGCCACATTGCCGACTTTAACCAGGAGCACGGGCGCTCCGAGGGTGACGACCTGTTGCTGGCGGTTGCCCAGGTGCTGCGCAAATGCACCGAGCGCTTTGTTGGCACACTGGTGGCGCGCCGCGCGGGTGCCGATTTCGCGCTGTATCTGCCCGGTGTGGTGGAGGAGCAGGCGGATCAGTTGGCGGGTGAACTCTTGAACCGGCTGGCGGGTTTGTCCGCCGTCAAACAGATGTGTCGCAACGATGTCCTGCACGTTGGTGTCGCCACGACCCATCATCGCCGAGCCGCGGAAGCCCTGCTGGCGGAAGCCGATATGGCCTTGCGTAAGGCACAGAACGGCGGCCCCAACGGCTGGCAGCGTTATTGTGACGCAGGTGCTGGAGCCGGGGCGGGCGTGCCAGTGCGACAGGCGGGAGAGTGGCTGGATATTCTGCGCGGTGTCCTGGCCCGGCGCGATGTCATTCTGCATTTCCAGCCGGTATTTAATCGCGCCCGCACGCACATTCTTCATCACCAGGTGTTATCCCGGATCGAGGTGGACGGCCAACTGGTGACGGCGGGAACCTTCTTGCCCATGGCGGAGCGGTTCGGCCTGCTTGGCGAGTTTGATCAGTTGGTGGTGGAAACCCTGCTGCAACGTCTTGCGGCGGATCAGAGCGAGCGGCAATATTGCGTGAACCTGGCGGCCAACTCCCTGGCGACGGACGGGTTCATCGAATGGCTGCTGGCGTTCCTCAAGCAACTCCGCGCCCATATGCCGCGAGTGGTGCTTGAGGTGCCGGAATCCAGCCTGCATTACAGCGGTGACCGGGTCGCATATCTGGCGACAGAGG
>CAYXVO010000072.1:5601-7537 GCA_964467875.1 uncultured Pseudomonadales bacterium
GGTGCGTGCCATGGGGTGTCAGGTGGCGCTGGATCGATTTGGCGCGGCGGCCGTGCCATTTGCGTACCTGCAGCGGATTCCGTTGGATTTCATCAAGGTCGATCCCAGTTTTGTGCGAGATATACAGCTCAGCCGGGAGAATCAGTTCTTCCTGCGGACCCTGGTGCAGATCGCGCGCGGCCTTGAAATTCGTTTGGTGGCGGTTGGTGTCGAATTCGACGAGGAGTGGGCGGTGATCGAGCAGCTCACGGTGGACGCCGCCATGGGCTATTACCTGGGTCGGCCCCAGGGCGAACCGCTGGAACATCCGGGCGACTGAGCCTCCGTGCTGCTGAGCCTCCGTGGTGCCGCCCCTTCGTGGTGCTGCCCCCTTATTGTGAAGAAGGTTTTACATGATGAGAGATTTCCTACGTAACCTCCGTTCTGGCGGCGGCCTGTCTGGCGAAGGCAGTCGTTTTGGCGGCACAGGGATGGCGAAGATCATTGGCCTGCTGCTGGCCCTGTACCTGCTCCTGGTCTTGGTGCTGGGGATGGTCTGGAGTAGTACGCCGGATGTGTTCTCGGTGCGGGAGGCGGCCGAGCAACGGGCACAGGCAAGCGGGCAGCCGCTGGTGACCGGTTATGTGACAACGTCTACCCTGATCACCGTGGCGGACACTCTGCTCAACAAGACTGGTGGCTATATCAGCAATGATGTGCTGCCGCCCGGCGTTTGGCTCGACAATATCCCCAGCTGGGAATTTGGTGTGCTGGTGCAGGTGCGCGACCTGGCGCGCTCCATGCGCAACGACATTAGTCGCTCCCAGAGCCAGTCCACCGAGGATCGTGATCTGCGCATCGCCGAACCCCAGTTCAATTTCGATAACGGGAGCTGGGCCATTCCCGCCACCGAGCGTGAATACCGCACCGGCATCGAAGCCCTGGAGCGTTACCTGCAGCGGTTGGCGGATCCCGAGCGGTCCAACGGCCAGTTCTATGCCCGCGCCGACAATCTGCGCAACTGGCTGACGAACGTGGAAACCCGCCTGGGAGATCTGTCCAACCGGCTCAGCGAAAGTGTCGGCAAGGAGCGTCTGAATTTGACGGAGGTGAGCCCGATGCCTACCAACGGACCTTCGCCGCTGGACTCCACGCCGGGGCTGTTGAAAACACCCTGGCTTGAGATCGACGACGTGTTCTACGAGTCCCGCGGTGCGGCCTGGGCGTTGTTGCATTTTCTGAAGGCGGTGGAGATCGATTTCCAGGACGTGTTGCGCAACAAGGGCGCGGCGCCCAGCCTGCGCCAGATCATCATCGAGCTGGAAGCCACCCAGCAGGGACTCTGGAGTCCCATGGTGCTGAATGGCGATGGCTTTGGCCTGCTGGCCAATCACTCGCTGATCATGGCGTCCTACCTGTCACGGGCCAACGCCGCCATGAGCGATCTGCGCGCCTTGCTGTCGCAAGGATAAGATATTGTTTTTTAAGAGCAGAATGTCGCTAAAATAGAGCGTCGCCGGAATCGAGCATCGGCTTGGTGGATTAATGGTCCGCCGGGCCGTGGCTTTCCAGGCACTGCAGCAGGCCATGGTCTGACCCATCCAGGCGTACCCGACTGCGACAGGCATAGGGTACCGCCAGCGCCGTGAACGAGCGCCCCACCGGCAGCCCCAACACCTCAGCCAGAATCATGCGAATCACCCCGCCGTGGGCCACCAGCAAGACCCGCTGGCCGGCCAGTTCCCGTTGCCAGTGACGCCAGGCTTCGCACACCCGAGCCTGAAAGGCCAGGATGGCTTCGCCACCCGGTGGCGGATTGGCTACCGGATCCGCCCAGAACCGCTGCAGGGCGTCACCGTCGCGGGCCAGGATGGCGGCGGAGGTCTCGCCTTCCCAGACGCCGAACCCGATCTCTCTCAGCCGGTCGTCCTCATGCAGAGGACTTCCCCGGGCGTCT
>CAYXVO010000072.1:7547-9854 GCA_964467875.1 uncultured Pseudomonadales bacterium
AACGCCGCATGGGGGAGCTGAGAATGACGTCCCACTGATCCCGCTCCTGAACCGCCCCGCGCATCTGGCACCAGCCCAGTTCGCTGAGTGGGTCATCCTGGCTGCCACGAAACATGGGACCACCTTCCGGTTCGCCATGGCGGATCAGGTCAAAAAAAGTGGTTGTCATGGTTTGAGACCGTTTTCGCTCTTGTTGCTGACGCCGGCATCGGCAAAGCTGGCCATCTGGTTATGGAGGGCGCAGGCGGCTCGTAGCAGGGGCAGGGCGACGGCGGCGCCGCTGCCTTCGCCCAGGCGCATGCCGAGATCCAGCAGGGGTTGTGCATCCAGAGCCGCCAGCACCGCCTCATGGCCCGGTTCGGCGGAGCGATGCGCAAATAGCAGCCAGTCGCGCACGCCCGGTTGCTGGCGCACCGCGACCAGGGCGGCGGCCGAGACAATAAAGCCGTCTATCAAGACCGGAATGCGGCGGGCGGCGCAGCCCAGGATGGCGCCGCTGAGTGCGGCAATTTCAAAGCCGCCGAGGGCCGTCAGCACCGCCAGCGGATCCTGGTTACCATCGATGCGGGCGACAGCCCGGCTCACGACCTCGCACTTGCGCGCGACACCTGCGGCATCCAGTCCCGTGCCAGGGCCGACCAACTGCTGTGGTGCCTGGCCCAGCGCGGCGGCGCTGGTGGTGTTGCCAATGCCCATGTCGCCACCGATAAACAGCCGACATCCTGCCTGGGCCGCGCGCTCGGCGGCGGCATCGCCGGCCTGCAGCGCGATAGCGACCTGCGCCCGGGTCATGGCATCGGTCTCGGCCATGTTAGCGGTGGCTGGGGCAATGATCGCGCTGATTACATTGCGGATGGCGGGCACGGTGCCCACGGTGCCCAGATTCACCACTTCCAGCGAGGCATTCAGATGTCTTGCCATCACGCTGATGGCCGCGCCACCGCTGGCAAAGTTGGCAATCATCTGGGCCGTCACGGCCTGTGGGAAGGCGGACACGCCTTCGGCACACACACCGTGGTCGCCGGCGAAAACCACCATTCGTACCGGGTCCACCTGTGGCTGCTCGCTGCCGAGCAGGCCGGCCAGGGTAATGGCGACCTGTTCCAACTGGCCCAGCGACCCGGGCGGTTTGGTCAGCACCTGTTGGCGGGTTTGTGCCAGTTCGCTGAAACGGTGATCGGGCGTGGGGGCTTGATGCAGCCAGCTATGGGGTAAGGCACTGATGGGGTCCGGGTTCATACGATGCGTCTGTCTTCTCAACTGGCTCTGGCGATCAGAGCGGGTGGTTTGGGGGCTGCGGGCGGTTATCGAGGATAACACGGCGTCCGTTGCTTTTAGCGATTTCACGACTTATGATCACGCCACAATTTTGGTTAGGGTGCACAGGGTCTTTCAAAAACTGTGTTAAACGGGAAGTCGGTGAGCCACACGCAAGGCCGACGCTGCCCCCGCAACGGTAATCGACCGCAGATTTATCTGCTGGCCTGTTCAAGAACCACTGGGTCTCGTATCTGGGAAGGTGAATAGGTGAGTGTCGTAAGCCCGGAGACCGGCCCGACTGGATTGACATGTGTTGCGGAGGGCATCACTGTCAGGTCGGCGTGTCTGTTTTTCCCTCTGGCCTGTTCTCCTGCCCTCCTCGAAAGTCACCGATGTACTTTTGAGGATTTATGAAAAACCTATCCCCCAAACTGATAAGCCTGTCCTTTCTTCCAGCCATTGCGCTGCCTGCCCTTGCGCTGGCGCAAACGCCGTCGGACGTAGTGGAAAACAGCGTTGAACTTCCCGTTATCGTGGTCACGGCATCCCGTCAGGCTGAGAATGCCGAGAATACGGCCGCGGCAACCCGAGTCTACACCCGCGAAGATATCGAGCGGCTGCAGCCCGGCTCCCTGCCGGAGTTGCTGGGCCGGACGGCCGGCATTCAAATCAAGCAGAATGGCGGCCTGGGTAGCCTGACGGGGTTGTATGTGCGCGGCACCAAATCCGCCCAGACGTTGGTGATGGTGGACGGCGTGCGGCTCAACGGCGCGGACAGCGGCATGGCGATGCTGGAGGCGTTAAGCCTGGAGCAGATCGAGCGGATTGAAGTGGTCCGTGGCCCCCGCTCATCGATTTATGGCTCCGATGCCATTGGCGGTGTCATTCAGATTTTTACCCGCAAGGGCAGCAGTGATGGTCTGCAGCCCTATGTGCGCCTGGGTTATGGCAGTCATCAGACTTGGGAGCGCAGTGCTGGCGTCTCCGGTGGCAACGAACACACCCGCTTTAGCCTGGCCCTGAGCTCGGACGATACCCGAGGCATCG
>CAYXVO010000073.1:0-3010 GCA_964467875.1 uncultured Pseudomonadales bacterium
GACCGCCTGCGACACCTACGACAGTGCGACCTTGCTGGCTAACATGAACACCGAAGTTCCAATTGACGACCATCAGCGGATCGAGTCCGTCATGGAGGCCGTCTCCCAACAGCTGGACCTTGAATGGCTCCAATCGCACTGTGCGATTTCCCGTGAGCCCCGCATGTCGCCCGCGGCTTTCCGCTATCGTCTGACGGAAAGAGCCCGCCACGCCGCCAAACGCATTGTCCTGCCGGAAGGCAACGAGCCGCGAACCATTCGCGCCGCCGCCATCTGCCATGAACGTGGCATCGCCCGCTGCGTACTGGTGGGAAGCGCCAAGGATATTCACGCCGTCGCCAGCACCCAGGGCGTCACCCTGCCTCCCGACATTGAGATTATCGATCCGGATGAGGTGCGCGCCCAGTATGTCGACCAGATGGTGGAACTGCGCAAACACAAGGGCTTGACGCCGCAAATGGCCGACGCCCAGTTGGAAGACAATGTCGTGTTGGCGACCATGATGCTGGCCCGCGGCGAAGTCGACGGCCTGGTCTCAGGTGCAATACATACCACCGCCAATACGATCCGGCCCGCCCTCCAGCTGATCAAGTCTCCGCCCGGCGTTACCGTCGTGTCGTCTGTATTCTTTATGTGCCTGCCGGAGCAAGTGCTCGTCTACGGCGACTGCGCCATCAATCCGGACCCTAATGCCGAGGAACTGGCGGATATTGCCATTCAAAGTGCGGATTCCGCCGCCGCCTTCGGCATTCTGCCCCGGGTGGCGATGATCAGCTACAGCACAGGGACTTCTGGCTCCGGCGTGGATGTAGACAAAGTGCGTGAAGCCACCCGCATCGCCAAGGAAAGGCGGCCCGACCTGCTGATCGACGGACCACTGCAGTACGATGCCGCCGCCATCGCCAGCGTGGCCAAGGCCAAGGCCCCCAATAGCCCGGTGGCGGGCCGCGCGACCGTCTTTATCTTCCCCGATCTCAACACCGGCAACACCACCTACAAGGCGGTGCAACGTAGCGCCAACGTGGTCAGCATCGGTCCCATGCTACAGGGATTGCAGAAACCCGTGAATGATCTGTCGCGAGGGGCTCTGGTGGACGATATTGTGTTTACCGTGGCCTTGACCGCCGTGCAGGCGGCACAGGCTGCCGGTGAAATCTAGAATCGGCACGAGTAACGCAAACGGGGCAGCCAATGGCTGCCCCGTTTGCGCTGGACCGGTTGATCCGCTCTATTTCTTTTTCTTGTCGCGCTTGATGTTACGAATCATCTTGGCCTGCCGCTCCTTGGTGTGCTGCTGGCGCGGGGTCAGTTTGCTAACCTTGCCCGCAAAAGGGTTCTCCCCGGACTTGAACTCAAAGCGGATTGGCGTACCCATCACCTTCAGGACACGGCGGTACAGGTTCTCAAGGTAGCGCTTATAGCTGGTGGGCAATTCACTAGTCTGGTTACCATGCACCACAATAATGGGAGGATTGGAACCGCCCTGGTGGGCATAACGCAGCTTGATCCGACGCCCATGCACCATGGGGGGCTGGTGTTCCTGCACCGCGTCCTCAAGAATGCGGGTCAACTGATTGGTAGACCACTTCGCCATTGCCGAGTCATAGCATCGATGGATTGGCTTGTAGAGATATCCCACACCCGTACCATGCAATGCCGAGATAAAATGGATCGGCGCGTAATCAATAAAGTTCAGCCGCCGGTCCAGTTCGCGCTTGACCTGATCCTTGTCCTCCCGGGTCATGCCATCCCATTTGTTCACGGCAATGATCAAGGCGCGCCCCGCCTCCATGGCAAAACCAAGCAGGTGCAAGTCCTGGTCGACCAATCCGGTACGGGCATCCACCACCAGAATGACCACATGGGCATCGTCCACCGCCTGCAGCGTCTTGATAATGGAGAACTTCTCAACCATTTCAGACACGTTCTTGCGCCGCCGCACCCCCGCCGTATCAATCAGCGTGTAGCGTTTGCCCTGCCGCTCATAGGGAATATAAATGCTGTCGCGGGTTGTTCCCGGCTGGTCAAAGACCACCACGCGGTCCTCACCCAAGAGCCGGTTCACCAGTGTCGACTTACCCACGTTGGGGCGTCCAATGATACCGACCCGGATTCCACTTTCCGCGCGCTCCTCTTCGGTTTCCGGCGCGGGAAATGGCTCCAGCACTTCTTCGATCAGCGACAGTACGCCCCGATTGTGGGCTGCTGCAGTGAAGCGAACCCGCTCGAAGCCCATGGCATAGAAATCGGCCGCAGCCACGTTAGGATCAAGGCCGTCGACCTTGTTAATGACTAGCCAGGTCTGCTTGTTATTGACGCGCAAATGGTGGGCGATCAGATCGTCCGCCGCCGTCCGCCCGCTCTGTGCATCCACCACGAACAGCACGATCTCGGCTTCGCGGATGGCCGCCAGCGACTGCTCCGCCATGGCCGCATCAATACCAGCCTCATCACCGGAGATCCCGCCGGTATCGATGACAATGAACCGCTTGTTATCCAACCGGCCATCGCCGTATTTGCGGTCACGAGTCAAACCCGGCAGATCCGCGACTAGCGCATCACGGGATTGGGTCAGACGGTTGAAAATGGTGGATTTGCCCACGTTGGGGCGCCCTACCAAGGCAATGACAGGAACCATGAACTTTACCTGCTAACAACCGGCAAATGGGTTCACCACGCGGTCAATTGTTTATCTCACGCACACGCCACGCCGAAAGCTCGCCGCCGTTGCCGAGAATATAGACCGTCTCCTCGTCCACCAACGGCGTGGCACGCACGCCGTCCGAGTCCGGCCGAATCCGTGCCATGAACTTCCCATCCACCATGGACAGAAAGTGAACATATCCTTCAAAGTCACCTACCACCAAGGTGCCATCGAATGCGGCTGCGCCACTCAGCACACGCCTTTTCAGACCTTCCTGCCGCCATACGACCGCCTGGTTCTGCAGGCTATAGGCCAGCACATCGCCATCGGCCGCCACGACATAGGCGTTGGAATATCCAGTCCCCG
>CAYXVO010000073.1:3020-9801 GCA_964467875.1 uncultured Pseudomonadales bacterium
AGCCGACCGAGTAGAGCACGCCATCATCCAGGACAAAACCGCCGTCGATATCAACCAAACGTTCCAGCTCGGTGCGTCCAGCCGGCACGCCGACCTTACGCTCCCAGATGACCGCACCGCTGTTGTTGTTCAATGCGACCACGTCGCCGCTGGCAAATCCGGCAAAGGTAATCTCGGATGTCACCAAGGGCGTGGCGGTACCGCGTAAACTCAATGCGGGCTGAGCCCGGCTATAGAGCCAGCGTTGCTGGCCCGTGGCCGCATCCAGGCCGGTGACCTTACCGTCGATCGTCTGCACGACCACCAATCCCGCACGGCTCTGGGGCGCAGCCAGGACTTCGCTCGAAACCCGCGCCTGCCAAACCTGCTTACCGTCCTGCTGCGACAGTGCCAGCACCCGGCCATCAAAAAGCCCCAAGTAGAGGTGGTCATTGTCCGCTCCCAGCCCGGCGCTGACCGCCAGATCAAGCTCCACTTCCCAGCGAACATCGCCGGTATTCTTATCGAGCGCAACCACCAATCCTTCGTGATCCACGGCGAACAGCTCATCACCATTCACCGCCGGCGTGTACGTCAAAAGCTGCTCATTATAGCCATCCAGGCTCTGGTCCCAGATCCGCTCCAGCTTCATCGTCGGCTCAAAGGACTGGAGTTCCGCCGGCTCCAGGGTATCGTTGGCGCCGCAGCCAACCAGAACCAGCACCGCCATGACCAGGCCGGCCAGTTTCGCGGATAACCAGCCGCTGACAGGCATCGCCCCAGCGCCCTGATTGGCCGCCCGGCTTACCTTCAATCCCCGCGCCAGCATCAGTGTCCGCGTTACCGCCAATGCCCGATCTGCCACTAATGAGTGCCTTTGGATCAGTTCTATCATTCAGAAACAACCGCCAAGTCAGCCAACTTGGCCTCCAGTAATGGCACAGCCCCGCCAACTTCCCGAGCCTTGTCCACTGCCGCCTTATAGGCATCCCGTGCTGTGTCCGTTTGACCCGCCTGCAGCAGGATGTCGCCCTTCAGCTCCTGATAGTACAGGTAGAAAGCATCCGTCGCAGGTACATCCAACAGAGCCACCGCATCGTCATACTTTTGCTGGCCAGCCAGTACACGTGCCAGGCGGGACTTCGCCAGGCGCTCGGTATCCGCACTCGGCTGCTCCGCTAGCACCCAGCGCAACTCCTCTTCGGCCTGTGCCAGATTGCCCTGCTGAACCGCCAGTTTGGCCAGCACCAGTGCGGCAAACTGCGCATAGGGTGAGCCGGCATGATCCTGCTTGATGCCATGCGCATCAACCTGGGCTTTGGCCAACGCTGCTTCATCGGTCGAACCGTTCAGCTCCGCGACGGTTTGCAGCAAAGCCTGATACCGATTGGATGCGGCCTCGGCCGACTCCTGGGTGTTTTTCTCATAAGCCTTCCAACCAAATACGATGGCTAGAGCCAGGCCAATACCGATCAGCAACGAATTGCCGTTTTGCTTCCACCACTGCTTCAGGGCGGCTAGTTGTTCATCTTCGTCTCGGTAGGCTTCCACGGTCGTCCTGCTCCCCACACTCATGGTTATTCTTAGGTTTATAGTTATGCCCGAGCCACCCGTTGGCGCCAAGGCATCATGTGATTCTCTTTCTGGCCTAGCGCGTCAGCGCCAATGCCTGGGCCAACGCCCCGGCCAATTCGGGCAAGGCAACCTGCTGCTGCTCGCCCGCTTGGCGTAGCGGTTTTATACCCACGACGCCGCTATTCATCTCTTCCTGTCCCAAAATCAACGCCTGGGTGGCGCCGCTTCGGTCAGCCTTTTTCATCTGACTCTTGAAACTGCCGCCACCGCAATGAGCCAGAATCCGTAGGCCAGGCAACTCGTTGCGGAGCTGTTCCGCAACGCGCAGGCCATAGCCATCGACCCCGTCACCGACGGCCACGATGTAGAGATCGGCCGTGCTGTTCACCGTGGCGGGTACCAGGTCGAGCGTTTCCAGCATCAGCACCAGTCGCTCCATACCCATGGCGAAACCAACTCCCGGCGTTGACTTGCCGCCGAGCTGTTCCACCAAACCATCATAACGGCCGCCGGCGCACACGGTACCCTGCGCCCCCAGACTCTGGGTCACCCATTCAAAGACTGTTTTGCCGTAATAATCCAGTCCCCGCACCAAACGCGGATTGATACGGTAGCTGATGCCCATCTCGTCGAGCAACGCCAAAAGA
Organism: uncultured Pseudomonadales bacterium; assembly: GCA_964467875.1. GTDB lineage: Bacteria > Pseudomonadota > Gammaproteobacteria > Pseudomonadales > Oleiphilaceae > JAEZAA01. The sequence goes on from CAYXVO010000073.1 coordinate 5,222, forward strand.
CGCTCGAAATGGGCTCGCGACTCCTCATCCAGATAATCCTGCAAGGAGGGTGCGCCTTCCAGAACACTCTGGGTGCCCACATCCTTGCTATCCAGAATCCGTAGGGGATTGGACTGCAACCTGCGGCGGCTGTCCTCGTCCAGCTGATCGAGCCGGGCCTCCAGGTATTGAACCAGATCCGCCTTATAACGCTTGCGATCATCGCTGCTTCCCAGCGTGTTGATCTGCAGCTCGACGTGGGGCAAAAGCCCCAGCGTCCGCCAAAGCCGTGCAGTGAGCACGATCTGCTCCGCATCAATGTCTGGTCCGGTCATGCCGAAACATTCAACACCGATCTGGTGGAACTGGCGATAGCGTCCCTTTTGCGGGCGTTCGTGACGAAACATGGGGCCGGCATACCAGAGCTTCTGGGTCTGGTTGAACAGCAGGCCATGTTCCTCGGCAGCCCGCACGCATCCCGCGGTGCCTTCCGGTCGCAGCGTCAGGCTGTCGCCATTGCGATCGAGAAAGGTGTACATTTCCTTCTCGACAATATCCGTCACTTCGCCAATCGAGCGCTTGAACAAGTCAGTCTGCTCAACCACGGGCATACGGATTTCGTCATAACCATAGGAGCGCAGGGTGTCCCGCACAATGGCTTCGATGTACTGCCAGACCGGCGTTTGGGTCGGGAGAATATCATTCATTCCCCGAATTGCTTGAATCTTATTCAATGGGTAATTCCTAACTCTGTTCGGCCGCGATTCATCCGCGCGCGATTAGGTCGCGCTGCTGCTGTTCCTTCACGGCAATGCGCTCGCGAATCAAACGTTCAAAGCGCTCGACCAATTCTTCGTTCGTGAGCTTCTGATCAGGCTTGCCATCCACGTAGATCAAGTTGTTGGGCGTGCCGCCGGTGAGGCCGATATCCGCTTCCTTCGCTTCACCCGGACCGTTCACGATACAACCGATCACGGCGACATCAAGCGGCACCGTTACGTCCTCAAGACGTGTCTCGAGCTCGTTCATGGTCTTGATGACGTCGAAGTTCTGACGCGAGCAGCTTGGACACGCGATAAAGTTGATCCCTTTCGCGCGCAAACGCAGGCTTTTGAGAATATCAAAGCCTACCTTGATCTCTTCTACAGGGTCAGCTGCAAGCGACACCCGGATCGTATCGCCAATGCCGTCCATCAGCAGCATGCCCAGACCAATGGCAGATTTCACCGCGCCGGAACGGAAGCCACCGGCCTCGGTAATTCCCAGGTGCAAGGGCTGCTCGATCTGGCTGGCGATCAAACGGTAGGCCGCTACGGTCATAAACACATCAGAGGCTTTCAGGCTGACCTTGAAATTCTGGAAGTCATATCGGTCCAGAATCTCAATATGGCGCATGGCGGATTCCACCAATGCTGCCGGCGTCGGCTCACCATATTTCTTCTGCAGATCCTTTTCCAGCGAGCCCGCGTTCACTCCAATCCGGATCGGAATATTCCGGTCCCGTGCCGCTTCGACAACTGCCCTAACGCGGTCCTCCCGACCAATGTTACCGGGATTGATGCGCAGACAGTCGACGCCGTACTCCGCCACCTGCAGTGCAATCTTGTAATCAAAATGGATATCCGCCACCAGGGGAATCTGCACCTGTCGACGGATCTCCCGAAATGCTTCCGCCGCATCCATAGACGGCACCGAAACCCGAACGATGTCGGCACCCGTCGCTTGTAGTCGCTGAATCTGGGCAACCGTAGCGTCCACATCGCAGGTTTCGGTATTGGTCATGCTCTGTACAGCGATCGGCGCATCACCGCCAACTGGTACAGAGCCCACCATGATCTGCCGGGACACGCGTCGTTTGATCGGGGATTCACAATGCATAAAAGCCCAGCCTCACTGCCCTAACGTTATTCCAACCCGGTTATTCCGCACGGAGTAACGGGCGTAATCCACCGCCACTCCATTGAATACCATTTGTGTTTCACTGGCAGCCCCGATTACAACGGTAAACGGTGCGCGGCCCTGGAATTCCAGTGTGTCACCTGCCTCGAACAAGCCGCGACGGCGCTTACCACTTGCGTCTTCGACTTCAAACCAGCATTCGCCGCTAAAGGTTACATCCAGCTGATCGGAACCAGGCGTCGCAGGCACCGACTCGGGCGTCGTGGACGGGATCGCACTCACGGTTGGCGCGGCGGACTCCACCCGCGCATCCCCTGGCTGCGCCACGCTTATGTCGGCAGACGGCTCCTCGGCCGGGATCTCATTGAGCGTGCCCACGGTACCGGGCGATCCAGCTTCATCCGTTCCGGCTGTATTCATTCCGCCAGATTCGTTCGTTTCCCTTGATTCGTTCGTTTCGCTTGATTCGTTCGTTCCGCCTGACTCGGGCGTGTCCCGCGACTGATCATCTTCTTCGGTTGAGGACTCGTCTGTATACGGTGCCGAACGTGACACCGGAGCATCATCGTCCGCATCTGCCCACGGCATCGGCTCAGCAGGAGGTGTACCCGGTGCGCTTGAGTCAGCATCCTCTGTTTGCACCTGGGACTCGCCGCTTTCCACCGTTGCCCCTGTCACATCATCGGATGGTGCCTGCAGGTGTTGATACTGCAGCACTCCGCCCACCAACAGCAACAGCACCGCAATCAGCAGCAACCACCGGTGGGGATAATTGCGTTTCACAACCACAGGCTTTTCTTCAGTGGTCTTCGCCGTCTCTTCCTTGCTCGCGCCGAGTTCACGATCCAGTTGACCGACGATCTCATCTTCGTTCAACTCAAGCAGCCGCGCGTACGAACGCACATATCCGCGCAGGAACACCGTTCCTGGCAATACGCCATAGCGCCCATTCTCCATCGCATTGATGTAACTGGACAAGATGTGGAGACGGGCGCCGGCCTCGGCGACCGTTATCCCTTTTTGCTCACGTGCCTGTCGCAGTCTGTCGCCGACTTGACGGCCTGCTTCATGATCCTGAGACATGGTTAAGGCTTACTCTGCTGGGTCGTGGATTCGGTGGCGTTAGGAAAACGGTTACGTAACAACAACTCCAAACTGGCCTGAACGTCCCGCGCGCCCTCTTTCTTCGCAAGTTCAATACCCAAACGCAAACTGCCGGGACTATGATTTGCCTTACCCTGACGGATCAAATCCAGGAACTGCGAATATCGGCGCCAGGCCAGGGCATCGTCGCCCAGCAGTTGATGCAGTTGGCTGATGGCCAATACCACGTTGGGTTGTGGCGCGCGCCCCAGGGAAATGGAGCGCTGATAGGCCACCAAAGCCTTTTCTGGCCGCTCCAGTCGCGCATAGGTCCTGCCCAGGTTTGCAAAGACCTGAGCACGATCGGAAAACGTCGTGTCCTCACCCGCAACTTCCAACTGCTTTGCTGCGTCCTCAAACCGGTCACGCTCAAACAGAAACGCCGCATAGTAAGTACGTCCACGAGTATATCCAGCATCAAAGGCCAGGGCTTTCTTAAAAGAAGCCTCCGCCAGTTCTGGCTCCCCTTGCCGCTGAAATACCAGCCCCATCGCGGCATGCGCCCCTGCTGATTTGGGATTGATTTCCAACGCACGGTCCAGGCGTTGTCGGGCGGTAACGTAGTCGCCATCCTGGATGTAGGCCAGTCCCAGCTGGACGTGGCTCTGTACAGCCTTTTCTTCGGATGCCTTGCGATTAAAAGGGCTGTCCACGGTGGTCACACAGCCGCTCATGAACGCTAGCAAGATCATCATGACCGATATTTTCAGGCATGATTCAAGGTAAGACGGATTTCGCATCAAGAAAACTCACCTGCTGATTGGTCATTCGGCTCGGCGGATTTATGCAACATCATCCTGCACGACTGGAATCTGCCGCTCACTGCGCCGGGTCCGATCCGCCACCTTCCCTACCAGCTGTCCACACGCTGCATCAATATCATCGCCGCGCGTCGTACGAATTGTCGTGACATATCCGGCGCCACTGACAATCTGGTGAAACTGGGAAATCGCTTGCTGGCTCGGGCGACGATAATCACTGTTTGGAAACGGGTTGAAGGGAATCAGGTTCACCTTGCACGGCAATTGCTTGAGCACTTTCACCAGCTCACGGGCGTGTTCGGGCTGGTCATTAATCCCTTCCATGAGGGTGTACTCTACGGTCACCACGCGCTTATCGTCGCACTTTTCCAGGTACCGGTTACAGGCATCCAGCAGGGTCTGAATGGGATATTTGCGGTTGATCGGCACTAACTCGTTACGCAGTGCGTCATTCGGAGCGTGCAAAGAGATCGCCAGAGATACGTCGATCACATCACCCAGCCGATCCAGCGCAGGTACCACACCAGCGGTACTCAGCGTCACCCGGCGCTTGGACAGGCCATAGGCAAAATCGTCCAGCATCAGGCTCATGGCGTCGACCACATTGTCGAAATTCAACAGAGGCTCGCCCATTCCCATCATGACGACGTTGGTGACATGACGTTTCTTGGACGAATCTTTCTCGCCAAACGAGCGCTCCGCCAACCATACCTGACCGATGATCTCCTCAGCGCTCAGATTACGGTTGAATCCTTGCTTGCCCGTCGAGCAGAAACTGCAATCGAGGGTACAGCCAAT
>CAYXVO010000074.1:0-9770 GCA_964467875.1 uncultured Pseudomonadales bacterium
GCAGTGGACATCCCGCGATTGGCGTCAAGCTGGCGGTTCTGGTGGTGGCGGTGCTGGTGGGTGTGGATCTGCTGGAGGGATCTTTCAAGACGTTGCAGCGATGCGTGCACCGCCGTATCAGCGACTTGCGTCAGATCCGGCATCCCGACGGCCGTCGCGTCCGGCCCGTTCGAGACGATGCCCGACCAGGCGTCGGATCAGTTACGCCTGAAGACTGATATGCGCCACAAACAAGGTATCCGCGTCGATCCGTGGGCAGCCGAGTAGTGTTTGTCGCTCCAGGCGCCAGCCGGGCTGTTGCAGCAGGCTCGCGACAATGGCCTCGTTTTCTTCCACGCGAAAGCTGCAGGTGCCATACACCAGGTGCCCGCCCGGCTTGACCGCTTGCGCCGCCTGTAGCAGCAGGCGCCGTTGCAAGGCGGTGAGTTCCGCCAGATCGCGCCCGGCCTCCCGCAGTTTCACATCTGGGCTGCGGCGCCAGGTGCCGCTGCTGGAGCAGGGCGCATCCACCAGTACCCAGTCAAAGCCGTCGCTGACACCGTTTGGAAAGGTCGGTAGACCGCTGCCATCCCAGCGCAAGGTCTGGAGATTGTTAAAGCCGGCGCGTTGGGCGCGTGCTTCCAGTTCCTTGAGCTTGTGTCCGCGGATGTCGCTCGCCAGCAGTCGTCCCTGCTGCTGCAGTTGTGCGGCGATCTGCAGCGTTTTACCGCCACCGCCCGCGCAGGCATCCCAGACGCTGTCACCAGGGCGGCAGGCAACGCTGGCGCCCAAGGCCTGGCTGGCCAGATCCTGCACTTCCAGCCAGCCTTGCTGCACGCACTGAAAGCGATTCAGGCTGCCCTGAACCTCCAGCGCCAAGGCCTCGCCCTCAACGGCAACAACCTGCTCGCCCAGCTCGTCCAGGATCTCGGCGCGGCGGTTCGGATGATTGATGCGGATCCAGACCGGTGGGCGCCGGCTCTGCTGCGTCAGCCATTGCTGTAGCTGCTGCTCGGTCCAGTGGGAGGCCTCTGCCCGTGCCTGCAGCAGGGGCAGGTAGTCCTGGGGAATGCCGTGCCAGAGTAATAGCGCCGGCAACGATCCTTGCTCGGTGGCGAGACGCACGGCGGTGAGAGAGGCCGCCAGGGCATCGCTCAACATCTCGGGTTGCGGCAACAGGGCCTGGGTCTCCGGCGTTTCCAGATGGTAGCGGGCCTCGACCAGGGCGAAGAAGGCATCCTGATCCAGTTGACGCCATTGATCGGCGCGCAGGCCGGTCTGAGCCGTGGCTGCGATGGACGTCAAGACCGGTGCGGAGCCCGCCGCCAGGATCTGGGCGGCGAGTTCGCCGAAGCGCAGGGCCGCGAACAGCCATTCGCGATACAGTGCCCGGTCGCGCTTGCCAAAGCGGCTGTGCTGCTTGAACGCCGTAGCCAGCCAGCGGTCGAATTGAAAGAAGTCACCGGCCTGCAGGTAGTCCAGCCAGAGTTGCTGGGCAATCTGGCGCTGACGGGCGGCGCGAGACCTGTCTGGCGTCACGGCTTGGCAGGCCTCCCTTTGGACTTCAGTTTCAGGCGCCCAGTCCTGGGCTGTGCCTGCGCTGGCGTCATGGCGCGGGCGGCACGGCTGCCACTGCGATGCTGGCGCCAGAACTCGCCGAGGATAATGCCGGCCGCCATGCCCACATTGAGACTTTCGACCTGGGATGAGCCGGGAATCCGGACACAGAGCTCGCTCGATTTGAGGGTGCCTGCGGTCACGCCCTGGGACTCCTCGCCGAACACGATGGCGGTGCGGGCCGGCAGTTCGGTGCGATAAAGATCGCGGCCCTGGTGGCTGGAGGTAGAGAGCAAACTGAAGCCGGCCTGCTGGAGCTGTTCCAGCAGCTCAGTGATGGAGCCATATTCCACCGGCTCGACCCATTCGGCACCGCCTTCGGCCACCCGTGCGGCGGCACCCGATTGCAGCAGGTTGGCATTCTCCACCAACACGGCCGGCACATCGAAGTGGGCGCAGCTACGCAGGATCGCACCCAGATTGTGGGGATTGCCCACGCCTTCCAGCACCAGCAGACAGACCGTCGGCAGCTCTTTGAGACGGTCGAGCAGCTCCGCCACCGGTGTCGGCACGCGCTTTTTCATGAGCAGGCAGACGCCGCCATGGTGGGTGGACTGGGTCACCTTGGCCAGCTCTTCGTCATCGATCACGCGATAGGCTTTTTTCTGCTGGGCCAGATAGCGCATGGTCTCGCCAAACTTACCGGCGATGTCCTGGCTGAAATAACCGCGAATGATGTCTTCCCGTCGCTTCTGGAATGCGGCAAGGCAGGCATTCACGCCGTAAATCCGGTATTCATTCTGGCGTTCCGCCGCAGTGGGAACCGTGCGCTCGTCGAATTCGTCGAAATCCGGGCGGGGCGAGCGCGGTTTGGCCGGCGGGCGCCGCTCAGCGGTCACCAGCTTGCCGGGACGGGCACCTGGGGCGCGGTCTCCGGCTGGACGTTCCCGCTTCTGGCGTGCCGGCTCCGGGCGTTCTGGTCTGCTGTCACGACGGTCCGGGGACGCGTTAGCCGGCCCTTCGGAACGACGCGGCTTGGGCGCGGATTTGCTCCGGTCGCTGGAACCGGAAGAGGGCGTATCTTTGGACTTCGGGCGCGCTTTGTCCCACGGATTGGATCGATCGTCTGCCACGTTTCATACTCACTGGCTGAAAAAGCCCAGAGTATATCAGGCTTTGGCATGGGCCCCATGCGTAAAATCCAGAGAGGCCCATCTATTGAGGAAGTACTGAATGAAAAAGCACACTGGACTCTCGCCACGGAGGATGAGGTTCTGCATCTTCCGGCCAGCGACGCTCGGGCTTTTGCTGGTGATGCTTTGCGCCTGTGGCCATCATGGCCAGGGCGCCAGCCCCGGAATTCTGGCCTCTGAACGCATGGCCTGCCAGAGACTCATTCCCCCCGAGCAGGCGGCCTGTCTGGAGCAGGCACGGATCGGCACGGTGATCTATGTCCCAGAACGGCTGGAACATCGGGGCGAGCGTCTGGAGCAGCGCCGCGGCAACCGTTGAGCCCCCTGGTGAGCCCCCGCCCGCTGCAACTGTAACCGACCTCACCCGGTCGCTTAGCGTTCGCGCACCACCACCCGGGCATTATCGCTAAAACGTAACCCTTCGATGTGCAGGGTACCCATGTCGCCTTGGGCGCTGGGGACCGCCGGTTGTATGTTCCAGTACGAGATCCGCTCCACGTACTCCGGCAGCGCCAGTGAGACGCCACCGTCCAGGGGTTGCGGTTCACGATCGCCGTAGTCCACGCCGACGATTTCCCGCTGGTAGTTCAGGAACTGGGACAGAGGGCTGAGCAGATTGCCCAGTGCAAACAACGCGTCCAGGCTTGCCTGGTTGCTCAGCAGGCCGTCTTGCGCCTGTGCGATGGCATTGGTCAACACATCGATCTGGGCCAGTTCCGGCTCAATTCTGCCGCCGGTGAAACTGGCCATTTCATCCGGTGACAGTGCCTCTACCGCAACGGCGTGGCTGGTGGCTGCGAAAGCCGCTAAGAGCAACATTCGTCTCATGTGGCTGCCTCCCTGGGTCCGCGTGACGCAAAATCCTTTCGTCAGCACTGTTTCGTGGTGACGCTTCAGCAAAACGAGGCATTAATCACAAATATAATGTGATGCAGTTATCAATGTATTATTGAGAGCGGAGCGGGAGATGTCGAAGATTTGGGCAAGACCCGTCAGGTTGTCATAAAACTGCTAGCTTATTTAAGTACTGGTTAACTCGGTGGGATGCGACGGGTGTGCGCTCTTCAAGGCCAGGACACGCTTTGTTCGGAGCCCGCGCATCTCGGGGAAACATCCGTTTGTCAGGCTCTTGCAGGCGTTGTGTGAGGCAGGAGCGATAACTGGATGCACCCGACTCGTCAGGTTGCAAGGTGGATGTCTGCATATGATTGAGAATGGCGATTTGATCGTTCGCTATTTGGAGCGGTTAGGTGTTGAGTACGTTTTCGGTGTTCCGGGCGGCAGTATCGAGCCGCTGTTCAATGCCCTGGCACGTAGTGCGCGCCGGGGTGGGCCCCGCGCTGTCGTTGCTCGTCACGAATCAGGGGCTGCCTTTATGGCGGACGGCTATACGCGAGCCACGGGGCGGATTGGCGTGTGCTGCGCGACGTCCGGGCCGGGCGCGACCAATCTGATCACCGGCGTGGCGAATGCCTACGCCGATGGTATTCCCATGCTGGTCATTTCGGCGCAGCCGGCGATCGAACGCTTCGGCCTCGGCGCGTTCCAGGAAGGTTCCTGTACCGGCATCAACACGCTCACCATGTTCGAGAGCTGCACTCGCTTTAATACGCTGGTGTCCCATCCGGCTCAAGTCGAGCCGAAATTGCTGATGGCGATCAGTTATGCCCTGAGCAATCAGCCCGGCCCCGTGCATCTGAGCATTCCCCTGGACATCATGCGGGCCAAGGTGTCGGAATCTGTTGCCCTGCTAAACCGGCGCGCCTTTATCAACCATGAGGTGGTGCCGAGCTGGGACGCCCTGCATGTGATCCTGAAAGAGCTGGCTTATGTGGAAACGGCGACACTGGTGTTGGGCGAGGGTAGCATTGGTGCCGTGGACGACTTGCTGGCGCTGGCGGAATCACGCAATTGGCTGATCGTCACCACGCCCATGGCAAAGGGACTGGTGTCGGATTTTCATCCTTTGTATCGGGGCGTGTTTGGCCTGGGTGGCCATGAAAGCGCGCGCAATGCGCTGCTGGCGGAAAATGCCGAGCGGGTAATCGTGGTGGGCACCGCGCTGGATGAGATTACCACCGGCGGTTGGGATCCCAAGGCGGTGCTGTCGGAGCGCTTGATCCACCTGTCCAACAACCCCGAGCACCTGAGTCGTTCGACCATGGCGCGGCGTTGCATTCTGGGCTCGCCCCGCCTGTTGTTCCAGTCGTTCGCCGAGCACCTGGCTCATGATCCGGAACGGGCCGAGGTACAATGTCGGCCGGCCGCCGACGGCTTTCCCGCGCATATGACCTATGCCGATAAGGCGGCCTGCCTGAGCCAGAGCGTGCCCATCAAGCCCCAGGCGCTGTTCTGGACGCTGAACCAGCTGGTGCCCCCCAACGCGCGGGTCCTGATGGACACCGGCAACAGTTTTCTGTGGGGCGCCCATTACTGGCACACCTACCAGAGAGCCAGCTGCACGGCGCAGCTGGTCCATATCGGCATGGGCTTTGCGACCATGGGCTGGGCGATCGGCGCGGCGGTGGGCATGGCCTTGGCGCGCCGGGATCTTCCCGTGGTCTGCTTCACCGGCGACGGCAGCGTCCTGATGAACGGCCAGGAGATGACGGTCGCGCGGAAGTACAATCTCAACATCCTCTTTATCATTCTCAATGACAGTCATCTGGGCATGATCAAGCACGGCCAACAACTGGGTGGGGCGGAGGACATCGCCAACCGCCTGCCGCAGGTGGATTTCGCCGCCATGGCCCGCGCCCTCGGCTTGCGTGCTCACCGCATCGAGCGCCTGGGACAGCTGGACGAAATCGACGTGACCCAGGTTTTCGACGAGCCCGGTCCTTGCGTGCTGGACGTATTGATCGATGCCAACGAAATACCTCCCATGCAGCAGCGCAGCAAAGTACTCACCGCAGACAGCGCACTGGAGCGAATCTCGAATGTCTGACCGCAATTCACAGCCGGGCCTTAATTCACAGTCGAACTCTGATTCACAGCTACAACGACCGGGTTATTACACCAAGATCTGGCGCGAGGAACCCGAAGCGGATAATCCCTTTGCCGCCAAGGCCTGCTATTGCCACGGCTACGACGTCTACGGCGAGATCCTGCACCAAGCCAGCTGGTTTGAGTACCTCTACCTGCTGTTTCTGGGAGAACGTCCCAGCCCGGCGCAGGCCCAGTTACTGGAACGTCTTGCCATTGCCCTGGCCAACCCGGGGCCCCGCGAAGCCAGTGTGCGCGCCGCGATGAATGGTGGCGTCGGCGGCTCCCGCAACGCCGCGTCTCTGATGGCGGCGCTGGCGGTGGGCGCCGGCCAATACGGTGGCGGCCATGAGGTCTACATCCTCATGAACATCTGGCAGGAATGTGGTGAGAACCTGGACGCCTGGCGTCACCGCCTAGGCAACCCCAACGAGCACTATCGTGAGGACATCTGGTTGCCAATCGAGCACGCGCCGGGATTTGACCCCAATGGCGAACGCTGTCCGACGCCGGTGAAGCAGGTCTTGGCCCTGTTGAGCAGCATTTCTCCGGGCACCGCCCTGGCCTGGCTGCAGGAGCAGCGGGAAGGGTTGGAGCAGGAGCTGGGTTATCCGTTGGCCATGAGCGCCGTGGCCGCGGCCGCCTTTCAGGATCTGGGCCTGAACGGGCACCAGGCGTCCATGCTGTATCTGATGCTGCGCCTGCCAGGCGCGGCCGTGCATGCCCTGGAGCAGCGCGAACTGGGGTGGAAGAAATTTCCGTTCTATGGCAACGCCATCGAACTGACGGATGATCCGGGACAGGGTGAAATGCCGAATGCCGAGGAGTTGGGCCTATGAGTAATTCCGCGCTCCTGCAAAACGAAGAACTGCATACCACCCGCATGGGCAAGGCCTTTTTGTGCGAGCGGGTGGTGTACCGAGGCAAGGACCTGCACTGCGAGCTGGGCGACAAAGACTGGCTCAGCCTGTATCTGTATGGCATTACCGGGCGCCTGTTTGAAGGCCGTGAGCTCACCATGCTCAATTATTTCTGGGTTTGTACCAGCTATCCGGACCCGAGCATCTGGCCGAACCATGTGACGGAGCTTGCTGGCAGCGTGCGCTCCACTGCGTCCTTGTCGCTGATGAGTGGCCTGAGCATTTCGGAGGCCTCCATTTATGGCCGCCGCCCGGACCGGCGCGCCTGCGACTTTTTTATTCGAGCGGGCAAGCTTTGGGCGGAAGGTCAGACCGTCGAGCAGATCGTGAAGGCGGAGATGGCCAAGTATAAGACCATCTATGGCTATGGTCGGCCTCTGGCGAAGCTCGACGAGCGCGTGATTCACATGGTGCAGAAGGCCCGCGACCTGGGCTTCGACAACGGACATCATTTTCGTCTGGCGCTGGAGATCTACCGCTACTTAAAGGCCGAGAGTGGGCTCACCATCAATGTCGCCGCACTGGGTGCGGCGTTGGCCGCCGATATGGGATTCACGCCCCATGAATATCATCTGTATCTGACGCCGGTCTTTGTCGCGGGCATGGTGCCTTGCTATCTGGATGCCCTGGAAAAGCCGGAAGGTGCGGCCTTTCCCATGCGCTGCGAAAGCATACGCTATGAAGGTCATGCCAAGCGGTCCTGGTAAGGACCGTTGTCCTGGGGCGGTTGCCGTGAGGGTTGTCGTGAGGGGTGCCTGAGCGCGACTAAAACGAATAGCGCGCTTCTGCATACAGACTGCGGCCCGCCATGGGGAAGTCGCCCGGAATGACGGCGTCGGGGCCTGGGCTGGGGGAGTAGACCGCTTCGTCAAACAGGTTGCGCACCGAGAATGCCAATTCGAGTCCGTCCAGGACCTCAGTATTGCGAACGGTTGCATCGACGGTGACGGTATCCTCGACCGCTGAGCGGGTGTCACCGTCGACACGCTCCTGTTTGCCCACCCAGTTGGTCTGCAGGCTCAGGCGCCAGGCCTGTGCCGGCGTCCATTCCGTGCGCGCATAGATCTCATGATTAGGCGCCTCGCCCACATCGGCGTGCGTCCGCTCATCGGTCGAGCGCTGATAGGCGTAGTTGCCAATGATCTTCCAGCGCTCATTGATCAGGTAGCTGAACTCGAACTCGCCACCCCGCCCTTTACGTTTACCCACGTTCTGCGCCTGATTGATGTTCTCGCTGGTCGAGACGAAGGTGATGTAATCACGGATTTTGTAATAGAACAGGTTGATGCTGTAGTGCAGCCGCGTGTTGGGGGTGTGACTCAGCGCAATCTCGTAGGTATCAATTTTTTCAGGCGAAAGATCGGGGTTGCCCAACGAGACGGGATTTGACGTGACGAACAGTTCCTGAATGGTGGGTGCCCGGAAAGCCCGGCCATAGAGAAACTTGGTGGTCACCGTGTCGCTGGTCGCCCAGACCAGGGCCAGACGCGGGTTTAGGGTATCGCCGAAATCCGAGTAACGGTCGTACCGTAGCCCGCTGGTCAGCTGCCAGTCCGGTAAAAACTGCCACTCGTCCTGAATGAACGCGTAGTAGCTGTGGCGTTCCCGTTCTGGAAGCCAGGCTTCAGGGGTGTCGTCGAGTCGGGTGATCCCGCCGGGGCGCGGTTCGAAACCGGGCGGCGTGGCGGCGGGCTGGTAATTATTGCGCTCCGTCACCTTATAGACATCGCCCCAGAAAACGCCGCCGCCGGCGCGGATGCGATGTTCTTCAAGACCGGCATAGATGGCGGTCAGGTTAAGGCGAGCGTTTTCTTCCTGCACGCCCGGCCCCCCAATGAACCCTTCCGGGAACAGGTTGCCCAAGGTGCCGGGTGGTAACAAATAGGGCAATTCTTCCGGTTTCAGTTCGGCATTGAAATAGCCAATCTGGCTGACGATCCGTAAATCCTCTGCGAGGCCATCGGCCGTCTGGGTCAGATCAGCGTTAAAACGGCTGCTGCTGAAGGATCCCTTCGGATCCAGCGCCTGCAGGACACCGGGTCCGGTTCCAAGGTTATAGCGCCCTTGGTAGCCACTGCGAAAGCGCCAGCTTCCGGTCTTCAGATCGAGCCGCGCCTCGATCTGGTCCGCCTCATTGTTCATGGGACCTGGCGCGTTGGAGACAGAGGTTTCGAATCGCTGATCAACTCGCGTCTGGCGGTCGGCCCGCACGATTTCCCGGTGGCCATCGGTCTGGCTCGCTTCCAGGCTGAAGGCGACATCCACATCGGCGTAGGTGCCGCCGTGCAGCAGCCAGGCGCTTTGGGTATCGAAACTGCCGGCGCGTCCACCGACCTGGGTGCCGTTGATATCGGCGCGGGATTTGGTGATCACGTTAATCACGCCGGAGAATGCATCCGCTCCGTAGAGCGCAGAGCCGGGGCCGCGAATGATTTCAATACGGGCAATGGCATTGACCGGCATGCCTGCCCAGGCGGTTGCCCCGCCACGGCCGTAGACCACCGAGGTTTGTGGAATGCCGTTGACCAGAAACAGGGTTTGCGGGTTGTAAGTCGAGGTAATGCCACGGAAATTGTATTTGGGGAATAAGCCTTGTTCGGAGTGCCCAACATGCACGCCTGGGACCGTTGCCAGGATCTCATCCAGGTCGGTCGCTCCGATTGCCTTGATGTCTTCATCCGTGATCACCGTGGTCACCGCAGCGGCTTTATCCAGGGGGGTGGCGGTGCCGGTGGCAATGCTGCTGATCCTGATCTGGCCGAGTTCTTCCGGCGATAGCTGCCAGAGACTGTCATTGAGCACGTGACTGTCTGCAGAGCAAAACGAGGAAGCCATTGCCAGGGCAAGGGCACTGCGGGCGGGTCGTCTCATGGCTGTTGGTTTCAGTCTAGTGGCTCGTTGTTCTACCGTTGCGCCTAAGCCGCACTGCTGAATTTACATTCGGTAACGGTTCGCTTGGGAAGAATAGCAGCAGTTTACCGCCCACGCGACCATCTCCCTTGGTTTTTAGGGTACAGCTATAGGTCGGGCCTGGCGAGGAGATGAGCCGAACTCGCCAGGCTTTGGAAGACGTCAGGTCGGCAGGGGACTGGGCTTGGCGATGCCATAACCCTGGGCGAAATCGATGCCCATCTCG
>CAYXVO010000075.1:0-9737 GCA_964467875.1 uncultured Pseudomonadales bacterium
GATCCCGATCGTGAAGCGCGCCAGATCGCCCGTCTGGAGCAACTGGCGCAGGGTATCGCGGGCCAGTAACTGATCCAGTTCCGGCTGGCCGAACAGCACGATCTGCAACAGCTTGCGCGACTCGGTCTCAAGATTGGTGAGCAACCTCAGGGCCTCAATGCTGGCTTCGGGCATCACCTGCGCTTCGTCGATCACCAAGACTACCTGGCGACCTTCGCGGGCATATTCAATCAGGCTCTGATTGATCTGCTTGAGGATCTGGTGCGTGCTCGCCTCCGGCTCGAGTTCCAGCTGGAGCTCCTCGGCCACCGCCCGGTACAGGTCGGCCGGCGGTAGCTGTGGATTGGGGATGTAGGCGGTGACGTAAGGCGCGCTCAATGAGTTCAAAAGCTTGCGGCACAGCAATGTCTTACCGGTACCCACCTCGCCGACAATCTTGATGAAGCCTTCCAGATTCTTCAGGGCTACCAATAGCACCTGCAAGGCCTGCTGATGAGTCCCGGCGTTGAGATAGAAGCGCGTGTTGGGCGTCAGGGTGAACGGCAGCTCGCGTAATCCGAAATGACTCTCGTACATCGTGACCGATACTCGTTAGCGGGCGTTGGACGCGGGCGTCGACAGCAGGCGTCCCAGATCGTCGAAACGGCGCTGGGTACCCTCCAGGTCCTGACGTACCGTTCGGGGATCGACGATAACCGGGCGCAGCAGGATCACCAGCTCGCTCTTGGTGGAGGTCTGGCGTTTCTGCTTGAAGGCTTCGCCGATGAGCGGGATCTTGCTGAAAAACGGCACTTCCGAATTCTGGTTCTGACTGTGGTTCTGGATCAGACCGCCGATCACCACGATCTGGCCATTGCGCGCGGAAATGATGCTGTCGGTCTCCCGGATCGTGCTTTGCGCCAGGGGCAAGGTCAGGTCACGGTCACCCAGACTGACGATCTTGGTCAGATCCCGCACCTCGCTCACCGAGGGATGCACATGGAGAATGATCTCGTCGTGCTCGCTGATCTGCGGCGTCACATCCAGGGCAATGCCGGAGAAAAATGGGGTCAGAGTCACGGAGGTATTGGTGCTCTGGCCGCTGGCAAGGCCTGCGTTTTGCTCGTCCACTTCAATGTCGGTGACGAAGAACTCGTCGGTTCCGACCTTGATCACTGCCTTCTGGTTATTGATGGTGGCAATGCGCGGGCTCGACAGCACCTGCACCGTACCCTGGGTGCCCAGCAATTCGATAAAGGCACTGAAATCGTTGATCCGCAGGGCCGCGCTGAACACGCCACCGATCTCCTGGTTGACCAGGGCCGTGGACTTGACGCCATTGATCATCGCCCGCAACGCGTCACCGTTGGCATCGACACCACCGGAGAACTCCTTGTAGTCGGACCAGCGAATGCCCTGCTCATAGCCCTTGTCGAGAATGACCTCGAGAATCTTGGCTTCCAGCACTACCTGGCGCTGCAAAATCAGCTGCGCCCGCTTCAGGTAATCCTCGGCTGCCTGCAATTCAGATGGCATGGCGCGCACCACCACGATGCTGGCATTGGGGGTGGCCACCACCGAGCGCCCCTCACCTTCGCCAATGATCATCGCCAAAGCCGTCTGCAACTGCTGCCAGAAATCGGAGTCCGTGCTGGTGACAATGCGCGTGCCGACGACGCCGCCATTGCTACTGCGCGCACCAGACGTGCCACTCTCATTCGGCGTAGCGCTGGACACCTGCCCCGAACTGACCTGAACCTCGGAGCTGCCCGCCCGTTGCATGGCAATATAGTTGATGGGAAAGATTTCCGTGCGCAGGCCGGCGGCCAGCACGTGATAGAAGCCGTTCTGGTAGCGGTAGTCGTAGCCATAGTTCTGGCGGGCGATGCGCATGACCTCGTCAATGGTGACGTTCTTCAGGTCCAGCGAAATACTGCCGGTCACCTCGGGATGCACCACCATGTTGTACGGCGTGCCCTTGACCAGACTCATGAAAAATTCACGGGCTGGCAGATCCTCTACCGCCAGATTGAAGCGTTCGCCATCGTCCACGCCTGGCGCTGCGGCCAACGGTGGCAGCAGCGCCTGCGCCACCGCCGGCGGCATGACCGCCTGAGCCGGGGCTGCCTCGGTCGCCAGTTGCAGCTCCTGCTGAATGGCCTGGACGGCATCCGTGGAATGGGCGGGTCCGGTCTGCATCAGCGGATTATTGGCACAACCCGCCACGCCGAACGCCAGAGCCAGGATGCTTATGAACTTGAGTGACAACATGCATGACTCCATGATCAGCGTCGTACGTCGGAGATCGGCTTCAGTAACAGAACCTGGCGCTGCCCATCAATGCGCACGGTCACTTCACGCCGATCCACCTTTAATAAGGTGAGCTCGCCAAGAGACTCGCCCTCAGCCAGGGTTCGGCCGTTGATCACCGCCACGCGGCGAAACGATGAGTAGATGATGGACTCCAGGGCAAAACTCGGCGCCTGCGGCGTGACCGCACCCGGTGCCAGAACCTGGGTCCAGCTGTTGGGCCGGGTCGGATCCGCCAGGCCCTCGGCCGCAACCGGAGCGATCAGGACGGTATTGATCGTCAACACGCTCAGCGCCAGCACAGTCAGCGCACGCACGTTCATCGCCAGGATGCGGGTCAGCCCCCCATTCGCCTTATTCATTTCACCCCTCCCAGCCAGCCCGGCACCAGACTCAAGGTTTCCACTTCGAGAACCGCGCGCGACAGGGGGTAACGCATGACTTCGAAATCCAGTCGGTTAAGCAACAATGTCTGTTCCATGGCTTCCAGCCGCTTGATATAGGCCAGGGTATCCAGATAGCCCCCTTCCAGGGTCAGCTTCAGGCCATGGCGGTAGATCAGGCGCGCGCCCGGCTCCAGCTCGGCCTTGCTGGTCGAATCCAGCGCTATCAGCAAGCCGTCTCGCACCCTCATGGCCCGCGCCGGAATCTTGTCCAGCCCGACCACACTCAAGCCGGGACTCTGTACCAACAGCTGTTCCAGCAGAGCCGCCATGTGCTGGGGTTTGACCAGCCCGTCCATTCGGAGCTGGAGAGCGTCGCCCTCCAGCTCCAGTTGCCGCGCCAGTTCTTCATTGCGCTGACGCAGCAGGCGATTGGGGTCATCGCTCAGGCGCTGCTCCAAGGCCGGCAACTGCACCTGCAACAAGGCCGCGTCTTCGTTCAGGCGCTCGGCTTGTTTCTGATGCGCGCTCATGGCTTGCCATTGAGGCGCGATGCCCAATTGCAGACCCGCAAACAGGATCAGGGCCGTTAGGGCAACGGTGACAATCACGCGCTCGCGCACGCTCAGGGCATCGAGACGGGATTCCAATTGGGCGAGGACGTTGGCCGGAGAACTCATGGCCTCGCCTCCGGCTGTTCCTGGGTGCTCACATAAAACTGCAGATCCGACTCCTGATTGGACTCTTCCCGCCCGGTCTGTTCCTGCAGGCGCATGACGTTGAACTGCAGTGCGCTGAACGCAGGCTCCGACTGCAACCGACGCAAATAAACCGGCAGCAGGTCGGGACGGATCAGGTTACCCCGCAATGCCAACAGCCCCTCATCCGGCGCCAGTTGAATCTGGCTCAGCCAAAGTCCTCTTTCGTGTTGCCGCGCCAGCGCCTCCAGTACCGGCGACAGGCTCGCGCGCTGGCTCAGATCCGGCTGCAGCGCCCGCATCAAGGCGCGGGTGCCGTCGAGTTGCTGTGTCAGTTGCTGACCGGTGATGCGCAACCGGTCATCGACCACGCGTTCGGCGAGTGCCTGTTCCAGGCGTTGATAGTCCTGCTGCACGGCGCTCAATCGAAGCTCGGCGACCTGTTGAGCCGCACTGGCTTGCCTGGCCTGCCATAGCACGAAGGCCTGGGCCAGCAACGCCAGCCCCAGGACACCCGTCAAAAGCAGCAGGCCCTGACGCGCCGGCAGGATCTGGCGCTGAGGGCGAAGTTCCTGCACATAGAGGTTAATCTGCTGCATCAGCCCAGCTCCTCGCGCAGTGCACCACCCGCCGCAGCCAGGCAGCCGACCAATTGACCGGGATCGGTGACTTCATCCGCCACGAAACGGGCAAAAGGCATCACGGCGACGGGTACCCCGAGATTGCGGCTCAGTTGCTGTAGCACGGACTCCCCATGCTCCCGCGCCGCCACCAGAATCTGGGTTACCGGTCCCTGCTTGAGCTGGCTTTCGTAGTAATCGAGCGAGCGCTGTACTTCCAGCGCCAACTGCTCTCCCGCGCTTCCCACCCGGTCGGCATCCGCCATTGCAGAAAGATCGAAGTCCAGGCGCCGGGACAGATACAGGTTACCGTCCCGAATAATGGTCAGCAGCCCCTGCCCGCGCCGTAGCAGCAGGATTACGCGGCCGGCCACCGGATTATCAACAGGCAGCAACAGGTTGCGCAGGGCTAGTTCCGAAATATCGATACTCGACAGGTTCAGGCCGGCGTCGCCGATCAACTGAATGAATTCCTTGATCATGGCCTTGCGGGCGACCGCCACGTTCAGCATGGCGCCACGATTACGGCTGGCATCGGCGGGAAACTCGAAGACATCGAGCACGGCGTCGCTGATGGAGCCATCGACGAGATCCTTGATCCGCCAGCGAATGGCCTCGGCCAGTTCCGCCGCCTCCACCGCCGGGCGCTCGACCTGATACAGCTGGTACTGATCGGGCATCAGCACCAGATTACAGGCGGCCCCTTCACAACCGTGGGCCTCAACCAACAAACGCAACGTCTCCAGCCGTTTGGCGGCGGTGCATTCGGCAAAGCCATAGGACTCGATGTGGCCGCGCTCGGCGGTTGCCTTGGCGAGAGCAATGCCATTGGGGCGAACTTCGACTCCCACAACGCCTGCGACTTTTTGTTTACGCCGTAACCAGTTGATCAGATTGGCCTCCCCCAGAACGACGATTCATGAGCGGAATTGGGCACCAATCCGTTGGTGGAACCCTTGGATAATTCAGGCGTCAGCAAATGCGCCATGGGCACAGAGAGGGAGTGAGGCAGGATGAAAAAACAGGTTCAAATACCGCGCGCGACAGCTTCTGTGCTCACATCAGCGTAGACCAGTAACTTTTCGTTTGCCAAATTCCCGACGCGAAATGCCCTTACAGCCTGGATTAGTATCCATCAACACCTATAACGAACTGATGGATCTGTATTTTCAGCAATGTTCACTTTGGCAAACCCGGCCCAACCCAGCGCCCCGAGCACCTGCGCTGCGGGCAGGATCCTGCGCACATAGATCAACAAAAAAAGGGCGCTGAACGCGCCCTTGATCACTCTATGCCGCTGACACTTTCAGCGTTGGAAACCTAAATCGGTCTCAGGTTAACTCTAAAAGGGAATGTCGTCGTCAAACGCATCGTCCATAGGCGGCATGGGCTGTGGTTGTTGCGGTGCCTGCTGCGGCTTGGGTGCATAGCCACCGGAACGAGCGCCCTGGGACTGAGGTGCGGACGGCGCACGGCCACTGGGACCGGCTTCGCGTTCAGACGATTGATCAAAATCACCACCACCCGCGCCAGGACGACTATCCAGCATCTGCATGGTGCCGTTGATGTCCACCACGATTTCGGTGGTGTAACGATCCTGCCCTTGCTGATCCTGCCACTTACGGGTTTGCAGACGGCCTTCCAGATAAACCTTGGAACCCTTGCGCAGATACTGACCGGCCACTTCCGCCAGCTTGCCGAACATCACAACACGATGCCACTCGGTGCGGGGCACCATTTGCCCGGTCTGACGATCCTTATAGGACTCATCAGTGGCGACGTTGAGATTGGCCACCGCATTGCCGGATGGGGTAAAGCGGGTTTCGGGGTCTGCCCCCAGGTTACCGATCAAGATGACCTTGTTAATGCCTCGCGCCATGATGCACTCCTGAGGTTGGCTGCCAAATATGTTTGCACGGGTTAAAGGAAACGTTCCAGGTGCGAAGCTGCATCAAGCGTTGCTGCACTGTCACTCTCTATTTGAGCTCTCTACTTGAGTTCTCTATTCTGAGCTCTCTGTTTGGGCTCTCGATTCCAGACTTTTGGCTTTGGGCTGTCGGATATGGAGGAGGATCAGGTCCCCGCCAAGTGCGCCTTATGATACCTGAACCAGGTCCATCTGAAAAACCACACGGGTCCGGAACTGGCCGAACCCGTGTGGGTAGTTCGAAACACCCGAATGCCGTTAAGCCGTCGCCTGTCCCATGGTTTCAAGCAGGCGGTTCAAGGTCGCACTGGGCCGCATCGCCGCGCTGACCTTGGCAACATCTGGGTGGTAATAGCCGCCGATATCCACCGGCTGACATTGTGCCGCCGTCAGATCTTCCAGGATCTTGTCCTGGTTGGCCGCAAGTCCTTCGGCCAAGGGCTTGAATGCAGCCTGCAGCTCCGGGTCTTCGGTTTGCGCGGCAAGCGCCTGTGCCCAGTACATGGCGAGGTAAAAGTGGCTGCCCCGGTTGCTCAGCTCCCCTGCCCGGCGGGACGGTGACTTGCCGTTTTCCAGCAGTTGTCCGGTGGCCTGATCCAGCGTCTTGGCGAGAATAGCCGCCTTGGGATTATTCTGCTTGTCCGCAACGTCCTCCAATGACACCGCCAGGGCTAGGAACTCACCCAGGGAATCCCAGCGCAGGTGGTTTTCCTCCAAAAACTGCTGCACGTGCTTGGGCGCAGAACCGCCCGCTCCCGTTTCAAACAGCCCCCCGCCAGCCATCAACGGCACGATGGACAGCATCTTGGCACTGGTACCCAGTTCCAGAATAGGGAACAGATCCGTCAGGTAGTCGCGCAGGACGTTGCCCGTAACGGCAATGGTGTCCTCACCGCGCCGCAGCCGCTCCAGGGTGTAGCGCATGGCGGAGTCGGGCGTGCGGATCTTGATGTCCAGACCGTCGGTATCGTAATCCGCCAGATACTTCTTCACCTTCTCGATCATGCGGGCATCATGGCCGCGCTCGAAATCCAGCCAGAAGACAGCCGGCAGGTCGGTGGCCCGGGCACGCTTGACGGTCAGCTTGACCCAGTCACGGATGGCATCGTCTTTGGTCTGGCAAGCGCGCCAGATATCGTCCTTCTCCAGATTCTCGTGCTGCAGCAGCACCTTGCCAGCTTCGTCCACAACTCGAACCGTACCATCATCCGGTAGAATAAAGGTTTTATCGTGGGAGCCATATTCCTCGGCTTTACGCGCCATCAGTCCGACGTTCTGGACCGTGCCCATTGTCGAAGGGTCAAACGCGTCGTGGTGCTTACAGAAGTTGATAATTTCCTGATAGATGGTCGCATAGCAGCTGTCGGGAATGACGGCCTTGGTGTCCTTCAGCTTGCCGTCGGTGCCCCACATCTTGCCGCCGGCACGGATCATGGCCGGCATGGAGGCATCCACGATCACATCGCTGGGCACGTGCAGGTTGGTAATGCCCCGGTCGGAATCCACCATGGCGATTTCCGGACGCTTTCCGTAGCAGGCTCGCAGGTCCTCTTCAATTTCAGAGCGGATACTGAACGGCAGTGCTTCGATTTTCTTGTAGACGTCACTGAGACCATCGTTGGGGTTGACGCCGATATTCTGGAACGTCTCCGCATGCTTTTCGAACGCGTCCTTGAAGTAGACCGTCACCGCATGACCAAAAATGACCGGATCGGACACCTTCATCATGGTCGCCTTCACGTGCAGGGAAAGCAGCATGCGGGCGCGGCGGGCACCTTCCATTTCTTCTTCCAGGAACGCACGCAGGGCCTTGGTGCTCATGTACATGGCGTCGAAAACTTCATCTTTCTCGACCGCTACTTTTTCCTTCAGGACCTGCACACTGCCGTCTTTTTTCAGCAGTTCGATACGCACATTGCCATCGTTCTCGATGATGGTGGAAATATCGCTGTGGTAAAAATCGCCGCTACGCATGTGCGCCACATGGGAGCGGGAGGACTGGCTCCACTTGCCCATTGAGTGGGGGTGCTTGCGGGCATACTGCTTGACTGCGGCAGGAGCGCGGCGATCGGAGTTACCTTCCCGGATAACCGGGTTTACGGCACTGCCCAACACTCTGGAGTAGCGCTCCCTGATGGCCTGCTCTTCCGGCGTACTGGGTGCGTCGGGGTAATTGGGAATGTCATAACCCTGGGACTGCAGCTCTGCGATGGCGGTTTTAAGTTGGGGGATGGAAGCGCTGACATTGGGGAGTTTGATGATATTGGCGTCGGGCTGCTTGGTTAGCTCTCCCAGCTCTTTCAGTGCATCCGGAACCCGTTGCTCCTCTCTGAGATTCTCGGGGAAGCTGGCCAGGATGCGGGCTGCCAGGGAAATATCCCGGGTCTCAACTTCTATTCCGGCCGCAGCGGTGAAGCAGTTGACGATCGGCAACAGTGAATAGGTTGCCAGCATAGGCGCTTCGTCGGTTTTGGTATAAACGATCTTAGAAGGTTTCTGTGTCATGACTTGCCCAAAATTTTATCGGATAGACAAAATATTTAGAAAAGGCACTTTTGGCGCCTTTCCACCTGAATCAGACTCATTCGGTACCTGAGACTGTCAATGATTGACTATGGAACGTACTCTCCTTAGCGGGCCGCAAATCGGAACTGTGAGAGCGCTTCTTCATCCAAAATCGTCTTGTCGACTTTGAGATAAGCGGTGTTCTCTTCAACGATGACGGTCACATCCTCCACCCCGGGGATGCCCATCAATTCATCAAGCAGGCCCGACACATGCTTGCCGTCGACCGTCTGTAACTTTAACACAAAACTTGTGGCATGGCGGACCGGCGGCATAGTGCGCGCTACCAGCCACCAGAGTAGACCGCACACGCCAGTCGCCAGGTAAATTGTCGAGGTCCCCGTCGTCTGCGCCACCAGGCCTCCGAGTGAACCGCCAACAAAGGCGCCCATGAACTGGCTGCTGGAATAGATTCCCATGGCGGAACCCCTGGCACCGGCTGGTGACAATTTGCTGATCAACGACGGCAAGGTGGCTTCCAACAGATTGAAGGCCATGAAGAAGAAAAACAAGGCCAGCCAGAACAGCATCAGCGAGGCGGTACTGAAAAACAGTGCCAGAGCCGCCAGGGACAGGGTCAGGATGGCCCCCAGAAAGACCTCCCGCATCCGCCGCTTTTTCTCGGCGACAATGATAAAGGGAATCATGGCGATAAAGCCCATCCCCATCACCGACAGATACAACAGCCAGTGATCGGCCGGCGCGACCTCCAGCTCCCGCGTCAGTGTCAGCGGCAGGGCCACGAACAGAGCGGTCAAACTCAGATGCAGGACAAAGATGCCGAAATCTAGACGCAACAGATCCGGGTTGCGCACCACGTTGCCCAACTCGTTGCGCACCAGGCCGGATTCGCGGTTTACCTGCCGGCGCACCGGCGTTGGGACAACCCACAGGGTCAAGGGAATTCCCAACAACGCCATGCCCGCCGTAAACCAGAACAGTCCGGACAGACCAAAATAGCTGCCAAGCAATGGCCCCAACACCATTGCGAGGGCGAACGAAAGCCCGATGGTCATGCCAATGGCGGCCATGGCTTTGGTGCGCTGCTCCTCCCGGGTCAAATCCGTCAGCAGCGCCATGACCGCGCCGGCAATGGCGCCACTTCCCTGCAGCAAACGTCCCAGAATCACCATCTCGATGGTGGTGGCCTGGGCCGCCACCACGCTGCCCAGCGCAAACAGGGCCAGGCCCCCAACAATAATAGGTTTACGGCCAATACGATCGGCGAGAAACCCCAGAGGGATCTGCAAGACCG
>CAYXVO010000076.1:0-9658 GCA_964467875.1 uncultured Pseudomonadales bacterium
TCCTTGATCAGCTCGTGACTGGCGTACTGGTAGACGTACGTGGCCAGGGTGTCGAAATTGAACGGGCGCAGAATCAGGGTGGCTGGCAGCTCTTTCATACAGTCGACAAAGACAATGAGGGCGGCCGTCAGCATTCCGCGGCGGAGTAGGGGGATATGAACCCGAAACAGCACGCTGCTTGCACCGCACCCCAATGAGCGTGCCGCCATGTCCATGGTCGGGGTGACCTGATCCAGACTGGCTTGTAACGCTCCAGCGGAAACCGCGAGAAACCGCACTACATAGGCAAACAGTATGGCGAATACGGTGCCGCTCAGGAGCAGGCCGGTGGAAATGCCCAGATATTCTCGGGCAAGGGCGTCGACACCATTATCGAACGCGGCAAATGGAATCAGTGTGCCCACAGCCAACACTGCGCCGGGAAGGGCATAACCCAAAGACGACAGGCCAATGACGCCGCGCATCAGAAAGCTTTGATTAAGCCTGCGCGCATAGGCAAGTATAAGGCCTATGGCGACGGTGGCGGCTGCCGCCGTGGCGCTTAGAAAAAAGCTGTTGCCGGCGTAAGTCAGAAAGTTGTTGCTCCAACTGGTCTGGTAGGAGTCGATGGCATAATTTGCCAGGACTGCAAAGGGAATCAAAAATCCGGCGGTAACCAGGATAAGACAGAAGCAAACCGCAGCCGCGGCCTTTGCACCCCGAAGGCGGAAATGGGGCAGACGCTTGAACTTTTCACTGACCTGAAAATGTTTCTGGCGGGTCCGCGAACGTCGTTCCACCCATATCAGAACGCACACGAAGATCATCATGCAGCTGGCGATCTGCGCGGCACCTCCCACATTGCCCATATTGAGCCAGGTATCGAATAAGCCCTGAGTCAGGGTCTGAACGGCAAAGTAATCCACGGTACCAAAATCATTGATGGTTTCCAGAAGCACCAGAGACAACCCGACCGCGATTGCAGGCCGACTGATGGGCAAGGATACTTTCCAGAAACTGCGCCAGGGCGATGCGCCCAGACTGCGACTTGCCATCAACAGAGACTCGGACTGCTCCAGAAAGGCTGCCCGTGCAAGCAGGTAGACATAAGGATAGAGGACCAGTGACAACATGCTGATGGCTCCCCCGAGGCTACGGATTTCCGGAAACCAGTAGTCCCGTGCGGTTTGCCAGCCAAAGCTGCTGCGCAACGCCTCCTGCACCCAGCCCGAATACTCCAGCATATCCGTGTACACATACGCAATGACATAGGCGGGAACCGCAAAGGGGAGCAGCAGGGCCCAGGCAAAGATCTTGCGTCCGGGGAACCGGCACATGCTGATCAACCAGGCACTGGTTACGCCAAGGATCGTGGTGATGATGCCGACGCCAAGCAGAAGCCAGATTGTGTTGCGGATATAGCGCGGCAGGACCGTTTCCACCAGATGGGGCCAGATATTTTCATCCGGGGTCAGCGCAATGTAAAACACCGCCAGAATTGGTAGGCAGACCACGAAGGCAATCGCCAGTGTCGCCAGCAGCCAGGGCCGGGAGGTCCGGGTACGCGATTGGCGACGGATTGAGGTGGCGGATGGTTGGTCCGATAACAGGCTAATATCGATGTTGGCAGCCACAGGGCGCTCCATTAGCGCAAACACAAAGAAAGGCGCAAACGCAAAGAAGCCCGCTCCTTACGGAGCAGGCCGGAAAACATGCATCATTTTCACGATTGGCGGCAATCAGCCATCGTAATCAACCTTGTCGAGGAGCCGTACTGCCGCCTCGCGATGCTTGGCGATTTCCGTCAGAGACAGCTGGTCAGCCTTGAAGTCACCCCAGGTGGCAACGATGCCAACCGGTTTGACCGCTGGGTTAACCGGGTACTCGGAATTCTGCTCGGCATACATGCGTTGTGCCTGTTCCTGCGAGAGGTACTCCATCAGCTTAATGGCGTTTGCCTTGTTGGGGGCACTTTTGGTGAGTGCTACGCCACTCAGGTTGACGTGCGTGCCGCGATCCGCCTGATTGG
Source organism: uncultured Pseudomonadales bacterium (assembly GCA_964467875.1). GTDB lineage: Bacteria > Pseudomonadota > Gammaproteobacteria > Pseudomonadales > Oleiphilaceae > JAEZAA01. The sequence continues at coordinate 2,009 of CAYXVO010000076.1, forward strand.
GGAAAATCATGGTAGCAGCTTTGGCCCAAGAGGCCTCTTTCTCATCGGCCAACATGTTGCCGTAGTAATAGCTGTTCATCAGGGCAACATCACAGACACCTTCCTTGAGCGCTTTAACCTGTGCCCGGTCGCCGCCCTGGGGCTTCTGCGCCAGGTTGACCTTGAGACCGCGCAGCCATTGCTCGGCTTGCTCTTCGCCTTTATGGGCAATCATGGATGCCACCAGGGCCACGTTGTATTGGTGTTTGCCGGAGCGGGTGCAGATCTTGCCTTTCCACTTAGGATCGGCCAGCTCCTCGTATGTCTGAATGGCGTCGGGCTTTACCCGATCATTGGCGATGAACAGATTACGGGCGCGAAGTGTCAGGCCATACCAACGGCCTTCAGGATCACGATACTGTGCGGGAATGTTCTGCGTCAGGGTATCGGTTTTGACGGGTTGAGCCACGCCTGCATTCATGATCTCGCTCAGGTTGCCGATATCCACGGCAAGCACCAGATCCGCCGGGCTGTTGACGCCTTCCCGTTTCAGACGTTCCAGGAGCCCCTTGCTGTCCGAGACGATGTTGACCTTGATCCCGGTTTCCTTGGTAAACGCATCCAGCATGGGTTCAATGAGATAGGATTGACGATAGGAATAGATATTAACCTGTTCAGCGGCCTGAGCCGGCAGGGCTACGGCTCCCAAGAGCAGGCCCAGGCTAATGGAACTGGCGACTTTTGAAATCAATGCTTTCATGCGTATCTCGCTTCCTGTGGTTCAATCGCAATGCGCCTGACATTTTTCTCTCATGCATATCTGGGGGCGGTGAATACCGGGGAAGGGTGATCACCTGGGACTGCTGAGCATCGGAGTAGGCGGACGGTGAATTAAGTGCACCAATTAACGATAATCATTCTTGTTGCTATCTTCTTTTGATGAGCGCTTCTTGTCAAGCGTTCCCACGGGATGGCCGACACAGATTCTGGTGTTCCGCCTTGATTGATCGTTTGTCATTGCTATTATGGCGCCCCACATAAGGTAAGTGAGTGGAGACCATGCTGAGGAGGATGAACACAATGGCAGTTATCAAAATGGTGCGCATGCTGGTGCTGGTCGCCAGCATCGTCTCGGTGACCGGTTGCGCAACTTACTACAACCATTATGGCCGGTTTGCGGCAGAAAACTCATCGGGTGAGACCCGCGATTATCTGGTGAGCTGGCAGACGGCTGACTACCCTGACTGGTGGCTGGTTTCCGATCGAAGCACGCCGGTCTCCCTGGAAACACAATGTAGCGAACGTGTTCTTGCCTTTGTGGATGACTCCAACGAGGAATGGAACAGTAGTTGTGCAGCTAGCGAACATTCTGTGGTCTGGTGTGGTGAGGCGAGGCGTGATCGCACGCCTGATGCTAACGTACCGAAAGTGGACGCGCCATTATGTGGCTGGATAAACACCAGCCCGGCTGCGCAGGGCATTCTGGGCCTGGGGACGGAGCTGGAAATCCATATCCGCTGCGAGCCTCTGCGGCCAACCATCGGCGAGGGCAAGGAGCAGCGCAACTTCGATTATTTGAAAGCGTCGCCGGTTCCCTATGCCGTTGCCGTCAAACGTGTCGAAAAAGGAAGTGAATGGGACTATATGATCAGGCCGGATGAGAAGGTCTGTAAGCAGGATTAAAGGCTTCTCTTATGGGCGCGTATTAACTTATAGCGCGCATTAACGGCTGTTCGCCATCACTCTCGGCGTCCTGCCCCCGTGTCCATGCCCGTCTGACGCCAGCAGAACCCTGCTTCGGGGCGGGCCTTTCAATCTGAAAGCACGCTTTGGACACGAATTGCCATTAGGATTCAGAAACCGGAGCCTTCCGGTGAGGAATACGCCGCATGGAAGTGCCGGTGGAACCACACTGTGTCTGTGACACGCATCTCGTCTGTACCTTTTCATTGGCTTTAGCAATCATTTGTAACGAATTTGCAAAATATTGTGGTGGCGGGTGGGCCTATGTTCATCACACTATGCTGTATGTTCGTTAACCTTTCTCTCAATCCAATGCAGGTTCGTAGGCCATGGCTACCACGCGTGTAAAGATGCCGGTATCCCAAGTTCAAGTCGGTATGTTCGTTTCGGATCTGGATCGGCCTTGGGTAGAAACACCGTTTCCCCTACAGGGCTTTTATATCCGGCACGCGCGCGATATTCAGGTACTGGAAGGCTACTGCAAGCACGTCTACATCGATCAGGCCCTTCAGCCCCACACGGGTGGGTATGATGTCCATGAGGCGCAAGCTTCGACCAAACAAAAGCGAGGGGATGTACAGCGTCTGAGCCTGGCTCCCATTGTGATCCGCAATCGCCAGCAATATGGCGATCGGATTCCGATGAAAAAAGAGCTCGGGGCCGCCCGTACGCTGCAGCGTCGGCTTGATGACACGCTAGAAGGGGTTCGTCAGAATTTAGGTGCGGGGAAACCCGTGGACTGGTCTGCGACATCCGCCATTGCCGAGGCCATGGCAGACAGTGTGATTCGTAATCCGGACGCAATGCTCTGGATGGTCCGCGTGCAGCAGCGCAGTGATCATGCCTATCGTCACGCCATTAGTTCGTCGGTGTGGGGACTGGTGTTTGGGCGCCATCTCGGATTGGAAAAGGCGCAACTTAAGGCGCTTGCAACCGGACTATTGCTTTCCCAGGTGGGCAAAGCGCTGTTGCCAAAGGCGTTGCTGGACAAGGAGGGCATGTTGACCCCTGCGGAGTTCACGGAATACAAGCGCTTCGTCGAGCTGGGTGTGCAACTCATCAAGCAGGATACCCGGCTCGCGACTCATGTGCTGCCGGTCGTGGAATACCACCGCGAGCGGCATAACGGTTCTGGATTCCCCAAGGGGATCACCGGCGACAAAATCCCTCTGCTTGCCAAAATTGCTGGCATCGTCGATCACTATCAGGAGCTAACCGAGCCCGCCAGCGGCGTGTCCGCACTGAGTGCATTGGATGCGGTCGGGCGATTGTACGCGTCGCGTAATGTCGAGTTTCAAGACGATCTGGTTGAGCAGTTCATTCAGGCAGTCGGTATCTATCCCACCGGTAGCCTGGTGGAACTCAACACCGGTGAGGTAGCAGTGGTCGTGGCCCATAATCCGGCGCGAAAGCTGCTGCCAAAGGTGAAAGTGGTATTGGATGCCGAGCGTAATCCGGTACCGGATGGGCGTCTGATCAATCTTCTGGAGTTCAATGAAACGTGCGGTGAGAACGAGCGGATCTCCATCGCTGGCAGCCTGCCCCCGGGCCGTTATACCCTTGATGCAGCCCAGGTGGATCTGACCGGAGCTCAATCCAAATGGAGTTGGCGGCGCCTGGTAGGTTAGCCGCCATGGCGTATTCTGTGAACCGGTTGAGATCTTGGTCCGTTACGGTTATTTACCGAACCAGGACTCTGACACTCTTCCGGGTCCAGCGGTAATCTCCTTCCAAACGAATATTGGCAAAAATCTCGGCCTCGCTCTGCGCGGTTCCCGCAGAAAAAAAGCTGAAGTCGCCGGTCAGGGTGTCCCAATTCTGGATGGTCAAGCGTTCATTGTTGCTGGACACGACCTCAAGCTCGGCAATGCCGGAAGACCATTGGGGAATCCGGATGCGCGCCGTATGGAGACTGGTGTCGCCGGCGGACAGTTCAAACGCAAAGGGTTCAATAAGGATGGCATCGGAGATTTCCGAGCTGATATGCTTTAGCTCGGTTTCCATGTAATCCCGGGTGACTGCTTCCGAGGCAACCTTGCGTCCCTGGAGTGGATCTTTGCAGGTGTCGTCAAATTCCTCAAAAAAGCAAAGTGACCAGAGCAGGCGGTTTTCAGGCGCATGGATTTGATTGTGCTCGCCGAATTCCAGCGGTGGTTTGCTGAAGTCCACTGGTTCGTCCAGTTGCGCCTTGCTGAACTGATCCAGAATCTCATCAGTGATCTGAATGCCGTTGCCGGAGTTCTGGTCTACATCAAAGGCGATCAGAAACCCGAGCCAGTTCAGGAGACGATCCGACTTGGTCAGGGTGTTACGTTCCGCCATGAGATGGGTCGTAAGCCCGTTGCTGAGACTCCCGGTCGTCAGCAATGGCCGGAGGGAGGGTTCCAGGTCCAATGGGCTCAGACGTCTCTGAGCAGGGATGTTCTCTGCCAGGACCATGTCGCCCAGACGAAAGGTGACGGTTTCTCCCGGATAATAACGGTATTCTCCCCTGATGCCGGTCGTGCCTGACTGGCTCGCTGTTTCGTAGCTTAAACCTCTGATTCCTGTGTACGTCAGGTAGCCGGTGGCGGCATCGCTATCGTTGCTACCACTACCACCACCACAGGCGCTTAAGAAGGCAGCGCTCGTGATTATTGCAAGAAGTTTCTTGGTCAAGGGGGATTCCTTTCGGCTAACACCGGGCATTATTTGAAATCTGCTGCAAGATTATACCGGCCGTCGCATAGCCTTACCGGAAACAGATCGCAGAATCAGGGTCTGGTTGAGGCCCAGGCGTCGCGCAGTAGGTTGTGAGATCGTTACGAAGGTAGGGGCTGCCGGCAATCGTGAACATTCGATCATTGAACTTGAATTTCCCGGAGCAGACGTAACAATGACGGCTTCACGTAGCAGTATGGTTGGTATATGACTTCGGCACTCAGTATTCGCAATCTGAGAAAGACCTATAAAAATGGACATGAAGCCCTGAAGGGAATTGGTCTGGATGTGGCGCAAGGTGATTTCTTTGCCCTGCTCGGACCCAACGGCGCCGGCAAATCCACGACCTTGGGCATTGTCTCCTCGCTGGTGAACAAAAGTTCCGGGACGGTAACCGTATTTGGCTATGATCTGGATCGCCAACAGGGACAGGCGAAGCGGCAGTTGGGGGTAGTGCCCCAGGAATTTAATTTCAACCAGTTCGAGAAAGTCCGGGACATTCTGATCACCCAAGCCGGGTTTTACGGAATTCCTACCCGGCAAGCCAGTGCCTCCACGGAGTTGTATCTTCATAAGCTTGGTTTGTGGGAAAAGCGAGATTCCCAGGCTCGGCTACTGTCCGGTGGTATGAAGCGTCGCCTAATGATCGCCCGTGCCCTGGTGCACCAGCCCCGCCTGTTGATTCTAGACGAGCCAACCGCCGGTGTGGACATTGAACTGCGCCGTTCCATGTGGCAGTTCTTGCAGGAAATCAATCAGCAGGGCACCACGATCATTCTCACGACCCATTATCTGGAAGAAGCCGAAGCGCTTTGTCGCAACATCGCGATTATCGACCAGGGCCGGATTCTGGAACATGCCAGTAAGCGGGACCTGCTACGCAAGCTGCATCTGGAAACATTTGTGCTGGATGTGCGTGAGCGGCTGCAGGTGGCGCCCGTACTCGATAGGCTGGCCACCCGCCTGACCGACGAAGGGGGCGTGGAAGTGGATGTGCCGGCTGGCACCAGCCTCAATGATGTGTTTGCTCAGTTGTCGCGTCAGGGGATCGAGGTCATCAGCATGCGCTCCAAGAGTAATCGGCTGGAAGAACTCTTCCTTCGTATTACCGAGCAATAGCGGCCGGCGCCTTAACGGGTCTTAACTCAGTGGTTCCTCTCTGTCCAGGAACCCATATCGGAGACAGCTCACATGGGTATTTCGGCGATCTGGATCGCTTACTCCACCCTGGTATTCAAGGAGGTGCGTCGTTTCATGCGGATCTGGCCGCAGACGTTGCTGCCACCCGCGATCACCATGTCGCTCTATTTCGTGATTTTTGGCAACCTCATTGGCTCCCGGATCGGAGAGATGGGTGGGCACCGCTACATGGAGTTCATTGTGCCCGGCCTGATCATGATGTCGGTGATCACCAATTCGTACTCCAATGTGGTGTCATCGTTTTTCAGCACGAAGTTTCAGCACAGCATCGAAGAGCTGCTGGTGTCACCGATTCCGAATTGGGCGATCCTCGCGGGCTATGTCACCGGTGGCGTGGCGAGGGGATTGGCGGTCGGCCTTATCGTGACCTGCATGGCACTGGCATTCACCGACCTGGCCATTCAGCACATCGGGATGACCATATCCATGGTGGTGCTAACGGCAATCCTGTTTTCCCTGGGCGGCTTCCTGAATGCCCTGTTCGCCACCAGTTTCGACGACATCTCCATTGTGCCGACCTTTATCCTGACCCCTTTGACCTATCTGGGTGGGGTTTTTTATTCGATTACGCTGTTGCCGCCACTCTGGCAGAATCTGTCACTGGCCAATCCAATTCTCTATATGGTGAACGCGTTCCGCTACGGTATCCTGGGTGTCTCCGATATCCCCGTCGGCTTCGCCTATGTCATGGTGCTCGGGTTTATTGTGGCATTGGCTGGCGTCATCCTTGTGGTGCTGAACAAGGGAATGGGAATTCGTAGTTGATGCCCGGTTGCAGGGCAAGAAGTTAGTCGTAGCCTGCGGACTGCATTTTCTACTGGGCTGAGTTATATCTTTCACTAGGCTGAGAGCTACATTTTCCACTGAGCCGACCGCTACACCGTTTACTGAGGTTGTCATGTCAGTACAAGATTCCCCTCTGGGAAAGCCGAGTCTCTATGTATCCCACTATGACGCTGGCCTGCTTCATCCCATTCCGCGATCCGGCAATCGCGAGTCCCTGAAGCTGGACGGGCAGGCGCCTTTCTTTGGCGTCGATATCTGGAATGGTTACGAACTCTCCTGGCTGAATGAAAAGGGCAAGCCACAAGTGGCCATTGCAGAGTTCAGGGTTCCCTGTGAGTCGCCCAACATCATCGAGAGCAAGTCATTTAAGCTGTATTTGAACTCCTTCAACCAGACCCGGTTCCGGTCATGGGAGGAGGTGCAGGGGCGCCTTGCGGCAGATCTGACCCGGGCGTCCGGAGCCGAAAAGGTCGGCGTGACGTTATACACCCTGGACGCGGCGCCAGGTCTTGAGGTGTCCTTGGACGGTATCTGCATTGACGGGTTGGATGTGGAAATCGAAACCTATCACCCGGACCCAACGCTGTTAAAGGCGGACCCCTCGCTGCAGGTTTCCGAGTGCCTTGTCAGCCATTTGCTGAAGTCGAACTGTCCGGTGACGGGACAGCCAGACTGGGCAAGTCTGATTGTGCGCTACCGGGGCCCGCGGATTGATCAGGCGAGTCTGCTGCAATACCTGGTGTCGTTTCGCGAGCATCAGGACTTCCATGAGCATTGTGTCGAACGTATGTTTTGCGAGATTCGCGAGCGTTGCCGCCCGCATCAGTTATTGGTGTATGCGCGCTACACGCGCCGGGGTGGACTGGATATCAATCCAATGCGTTCTAGCCATGCAGTTGAGGCGGACAATCTGCGTTTGGTGCGGCAGTAGGATTCTTAGGCGGGGATTCGGCGCCAAGTATTGGCGCCTACAAAAGGAAGGCCGGACAGGGACGCGAATTAGGATTAGCCTGAAATTTTGAGCTTGTCCGCTGCGTTTTCCAAAGCCTTGATGATGAGTTCGCGATCTTTCTGCACGATCTTGCCGGTATCCAGATACATGGCAAAGCCTTCAGTCTCATGCTCCATGAAGCTTTGGTTGCCGCCAATGTCGCGGCGGAAATCCACAATGGAATAAATGGGAACCGGCCGGGCAAATCCCTTGACGACGATCTCGCCCTTGTCCCGGCACATGATCATTTC
>CAYXVO010000077.1:0-9644 GCA_964467875.1 uncultured Pseudomonadales bacterium
AGGACACGGAAGAAGCAGAAAGCTATTTGGCCTTTTGGTGTGACTTTGCCATGGAGCCAGGCCGCGCTTCTGATCGATTCTGATGCGGCGGGTACCCGCACAACCCTGGACCTGGCCAGTGAACTCGACGGCATCCGCAGTGACTGGCCTGATCCCTTGCGCAAGGATGCCCAGGAAAAGATTCCGCTGCGTTATATCCATCAGTTTCAGGACAACGCCCGCTCTCACGCACAGTTTGCCTTGGGAGACTTTCTCAAGGGCAAGCTCTGGTTTGAGGAGGGCGCATATCAACGGGGCGTCCTGGCGTTTAACCAAATGGATCTTGAATCCGACTTCAGCGGCACGCTCATCCGCGGTGAGTTGGCTCGCGCCGATGCCGACGCCTGGAAGCAGTTTATCGGCAAAGCGCTGGCCTCGCCCGGCACCACGCCCGAACCGACAGCAACGGCCGGAGATCCGTCTGCGGCGGTGGCTGACTCAAATACATCGCCCCAAGTGCCAAATATCCGTCTCGATCTGGGGATTGGGCAATTGCGGTTGTTAGAGCGAGACCTGGACCAGGTCCGTTTCGTGATGGATCGGGAATCCACGGGCTGGCGCGTCTCCCTGCGCAACCAAACCCAGATTGCCGGCACATTGGTGATTCCGGATCACGCGGATGTGCCCCTGCTGGCTCGGTTTGACTATTTGCGCCTGCCGCCAGGCTCGGACATGAATCTGACGGCAGGCTCCGGCACGCCCGGTACTTCGTCCATGTCCCCGGATATGGTGCCGGTGCTGGATCTGGCCATTAGTTCACTGATGGTGGGTGAGCAGGATTATGGTGCCTGGTCGTTTCTGACGGAGCGTCGCGCTGATGGGGTCATCTTCAAAAATCTCGAAGGGCGGCTCAAGGATGCCAAGATTGCCGGGCGTTTAAGCTGGCTGCAGGATCCCGACCATGGACAGCAGACGACGATCTTGACCGGAACCTTGAAGGGCGGCTCGATTGAATCGTTGCTGGGGAGCTGGGGCAAGAGTTCGTCCATAACCAGCAAGCGGATGGCGTTTGATGTGGGGTTGGTGTGGTCAGCCGCGCCGACTGCCTTCGAGGTGGCCAAGGCCTCGGGCAGTATCGCATTGAAGCTGGAGGACGGGGTGTTCCGCGACACCAGCCGTTCTGCCGACGCCATGCGGATCTTCGGTGTGCTGAACATGGAGTCGGTTATGCGCCGTCTGCGCCTGGACTTCTCCGATCTATATGGCAAAGGGCTGAGTTACGATCTGGTCGAGGGCAAAGCGTCTCTTAATTATTGCGTAGTGCAGTTCGAGCAGCCGCTGGCCATCAAGGCCCCGTCGAGCGCCTATAAAATTACCGGCCAGGCTGATTTGAACGAGGAGCGGCTGGATATGGAGATGGTGGCCATTTTGCCGGTGACCAAGAACCTGCCGCTCGCCGCCGTGCTGATTGGGGCTCCTCAGGTCGGGGGGGCACTGTTTTTGATTGATCGCCTGCTCGGTGATCCGCTCAGTCGCTTAACCAGCGTCACCTACCGGCTCAATGGCACATTCGATGACCCGACAGTTGAGGTCAAGAACGTCTTCGATACCGGCACCGATCCAAAGGTCTCCGATCGTCGCTAAGAAATCGTGAGGTCCATCCCAGGGGTTGGGCACCGGCATGTTCCTGCAGGAGTTCGCTATGATCCAGGTTGCAGCTATTCAAATGGTGAGTGGTAACGAGCTGAGCGCGAATCTGGCGCAGGCGGCGGGCCTGATTGAGAAGGCCGCCGCCGCAGGTGCCCGGCTTGCGGTATTACCTGAAAATTTCGCCCTGTTTGACAGCCATCAGATGAAGGTGGCGGGACGCGAGGAGGCGCATAGCCATCCGGTTCGCACGTTTCTGTGTGAGCAGGCTGCGCGCCATGGCATCTGGCTGGTGGGCGGCTCCACGCCCTATGCCGTGCGACCGGATGGCAGTGAGATCGACCAGCGCGTCCGCTCGACCTGCTGGGTGGTGGCAGACGACGGCCGCATTGCCGGGCGCTACGATAAGATCCATCTCTTCGATGTGGAGGTGGCGGATCGTCAGGGGCAATACCAGGAGTCGCGGGTCTTTGAGCCGGGGGATAGTCTGCTGGTGGTGGCGACGCCCTGGGGGCGCTTGGGGATAGCGATTTGCTATGACCTGCGGTTTCCGGAACTGTTCCGAGCACTGCAGCAGCAATCAGTGGATATCGTCGCGTTGCCTGCTGCCTTCACCCAGGTTACGGGAGCGGCTCATTGGCACGTGCTATTGCGCGCGCGCGCCATCGAAAACCAGTGTTTCCTGATTGCCGCAGGGCAGGGCGGACAACATACGGCTAGCCGCGAAACCTACGGCCATTCCCTGGTGATCGATCCCTGGGGCGAGATTCTGGCCGAACATGACAGGGGTTGCGGGCTTGCGGTCGCCACACTGGACTTCGAGCGCCTGGCGGACGTGCGCCGACGGATGCCGGTAGCGCAGCACCGCCGGCTGGTCTAGGACTCGGTCTCAGGGTGGGGGCGATTCTGCTCCTGGCATTCTCGCAGGTGCTGAAACAACTTTTTGCCGTGGCCGCGGTTCTTGTCTTCTTTTACGTCCTTGATGGCATTGCGGATTAAATGGCGTAAATGCTGATGGTCGCCTTGCGGATTCTGATTCAGGTATTCCGTGAGGGCTTCCGGCCCGCCATTGATCAGGCGATCACGCCAGCTCTCCAGTTCATGAAACTTTTTGGCATGAGCCAGGCTGCTGCTGTCGAGTTCGTCCAGAATCTGCTGGATGGCCTCGGCGTCTTCAGCCCGCATCAGCTTGCCGATACGCTGCATATGCCGGCGCTTCGCTTCGTTTTGCTTAATGCGGTGGGATTCTTCAATGGCGGCGGCGAGCGTGTCACTCATGGGTACTTTCGCCAATTGCTCCGGCTTGAGCTGGGTCAGGCGCAGGCCCATATCCTGTAGCGCGTGCATTTCCCGCTTGAGCTGGGATTTGCTCTTCGGGAGTTCCGAATCATCTTCCGGGAGGTCAAATTCATTGTCTTGCATGGCTAAATCCGTCGGGAGTCCGGGCGCAGTGTACGTGATTGTCCGGGAAAACTCGACTCCAAGTAAGAGCGGTCAGCGGCTATGTACACAGAGACTGCATTCGCAGAGACGGCGTTACTCGCCTTCGTCGAACCGGTTGTCGATCAGGGCACACACCGCGTCGAGCGCCTCCTGCTCATCCGGCCCTTCGACGATAATGTCCACCTCCGTGCCTTTGCTGGCAGCCAGAAGCATCACTGACATGATGCTCTTGCCATCGACTTCCCGCTCGCCCTTCTGGATTCTTACGCTACTTTGAAACGGGCTGGCGGTGGCAACCAGTTTTGCGGCGGCCCGGGCATGCAGGCCCAGCTTATTGACGATGGTGATGGTTCGTCTAATCATTCGTGCGGTGTCGTCTGGCTGGGGTCTGGCAGTTCTTTATGCCGGACTTGTACGTTGCTGTAGGATTTCGAGAAATAGGCGCCCAGGCGCTCGCTGACGTAGACGGAGCGGTGCTGCCCACCGGTGCAACCAATGCTGATGGTCATATAGCTGCGGTTGTTCTGGCGGAAGCGGGGTAGCCAGGCTTCCAGATAACGAATGATATCCTGGACCATTTCCTCGGTTTCCGGATGTTTACCGAGAAATTCGATCACCGGTTGCTCCTGGCCGGTAAATCGCCGCAAACTCTGGTCCCAGTGGGGATTAGGTAGGCAGCGCACGTCGAATACCATGTCCGCGTCCACGGGAACGCCATGCTTGAAGCCGAACGATTGGAACAGCAGCGCCAACTCCTGGCCGCTGTGGCCCACCACGCGCAGTTTGATCTGGTCGCGCAGTTGGTACATGGTCATTTCGCTGGTATCCAGATACAGGGCGGCCAGCGAGCGGATTGGTTCCAGCAGGACGCGTTCCTGATTGATCGCTTCCTTGAGGCTAAGCTTGTCGTTGCTGAGTGGGTGTTTACGACGGGTGGCATGGAAGCGCTTGAGTAGGGTCTGGTTTAGCGCATCGAGATAAATGATCTCCAGATCGATGGGCATGGCCTTGAGCCTGGCATGTATCGCCGCAAAGTCATGCAGTTCCCGCGACAGATTGCGGCCGTCGATACTGACCGCGATCCGGTTCAGCCGGCCCTGTTCTGCCAGGGCTTCCTCGGTCAAGGGGAAGAGCAAACCAATGGGCAGGTTATCGATGCAGTAGAAGCCTAAATCTTCGAGCACCTGGAGCGCCGTACTTTTGCCTGAGCCGGAACGGCCACTGACAATGATGAGCTTCATAGGATTAATGCCTGTATCCGCAGTCAGCGATCCTGATCATGTAGGATCGGGGTCAACCAGTGTCGATCAAACCCAGGGTTGATCAATCCCAATGTCGATCAAACCCCGTGGTGATCAAATAAAGCCGTCTCAGGTGGGGACTTGCCTGCCCGAGGCCAGTTCATACAATTCATCATTACTGCGGCAGGCGCGCAGCTTTTCGCAGTAGGCGCGGTCATTGAATTTTTCCGCCAGTTGGCTGAGCAGGTCCAGGTGCTCGCTGGTCGCCTCCTGGGGTACGATCAAGACAAACAGCAAATCGACCGGTTCGTTGTCGATGGCGTCGAAGGGAATCTTCTGTTCCAGCGTAATCAGCGCGCCGATCACACGATCGCAGTTCTCCAGTCGACAGTGGGGGATCGCGATACCCTGGCCGATCCCCGTGCTGCCCAAGCGCTCCCGGCACACCAGGTTATTGAAAATGGCATTTTCGTCCAGAAACGGATAATGCTCCGCAACCAGTTTGGCGATGGTTTCGAGAATGCGCTTTTTGCTGCCTCCCTCCACACCACAGCGGGTGAGGGCGGGAGACAGGATTGACTGCAGCGAAATGGACGTTTCAGTCATGGTAGTTATCGAGACATGTTCCCGTGCGAACGATCCACAGTCTTTTCCTTATGCTTGAGAATCTGGCGATCCAATTTATCCGACAAGGTATCGATCGCGGCATACATGTCCGCCTGTTCAGCGCTGGCGTGCAGGTCGGCACCGCTGACATGAATGGTTGCTTCGGCGATTTGCCGTTGCTTCTCCACGGTCAGAATCACTTGGGCGCTGCTGATGTTATCGAAGTGCCGCTCCAGTTTCTGAAAGCGGGTGGTGACATAGCTCTTCAGGGCGTCCGTTAATTCGACTTGGTGACCGCTGATTGAAAGCTGCATAAGATGCTCCTGTGCCTTGTTTCATCGACTGTCCGATGCCTACCCGCAAGATGGCTCGCGAGAGTACCGGCAGTGCCTGCATGGTAACACAACACTCCGTGTGAACATTGATCCGGGTCCGGTAACCCATCACTGATCGATTATTTCCTTTCACTTCGACAAAGAAAATGTTCTGCGCAGGAGAAAACGTCCTGCGAAGAACAACCGATCTGGGACGGTACCAGTTCCAGAACTCCTCTTACACCAGTCTCTTGCGCTCGTTGGAGGGTGGGATCGCCATGGCCTCACGATACTTGGCGATGGTTCGACGAGCGACCTGGATGCCCTGATCGGCGAGAACCAACGCAATCTTGCTGTCGCTCAAAGGCTTTTTCGGCGACTCCGCCGCAACCAGTCTCTTGATGATAGCCCGAATTGCGGTAGAAGAGCATTCCCCGCCTGCATCTGTGCTCACGTGGCTGGAGAAGAAGTACTTCAGCTCGAAGATGCCACGGGGCGTATGCATGTACTTTTGGGTCGTGACGCGTGAAATCGTCGACTCATGCATTTCCACGGCTTCCGCGATGTCATGCAGGACGAGCGGTTTCATGGCTTCTTCGCCAACTTCAAGAAATCCCTGCTGATGTTCCACGATCTTGGTCGCGACCTTGAGCAGTGTCTCGTTGCGGCTTTGCAGGCTCTTGATGAACCAGCGCGCTTCTTGCAGATGGTCGCGTAAATAGGTGTTGTCGGCGCTGTTATCGGCACGCCGCACCAGCGACGCATAACTTGGATTAACCCGCAGGCGCGGCGCCACCTCCGGATTCAGCTCCACCTTCCAGCGGCTGTTTTCCTTTTTGACGATGACGTCGGGCACAACGTATTCCGGCTTGCTGTCGGCAACGCTGGAGCCGGGCTTGGGGTTGAGGTTCTGAATCAGGCGGATGACCTGGCGCAACTCATCTTCCCGTAAGCGACTACGGCGCATCAGTTGGGGGTAGTCGCGGTTTCCCAGCAGGTTGAGATAGTGGCTGACCAACAGCTTGGCTTGCGGCAGCCAGGGCGTATCCGGCACCAGCTGGTTCAACTGGAGGAGCAGGCACTCCTGCAAGTCGCGCGCGGCGACGCCCGGCGGGTCGAACTGTTGGATACGTTTGAGTACCGCAACCACCTCGTCCAGTTCAATTTCGTCGCTGTGGTTTTCCACCAGGCCGCCATGGATATCATCCAGGGGGGTCGACAGGTAACCGTCCGGATTCACCGAATCGATCAGCGCCATGGCGATGATGCGGTCGGTGTCGGTCATGGGTGTCAGGTTCAATTGCCAGTTCAGGTGGTCCTGCAAGCTCTCGCCTGCGGAATTGCGCGACTCGAAATCATAGTCATCGTCTGAGCTGGCGCTGCCGGATGAACTGGAGCCCTGGTAAATGTCGTCCCAGGCTGTGTCCACGGGCAAATCATTGGGGATGGATTCTGACCAGTTGTCTTCTGACGTACTGTCGCCGGAGTCGTTGGCATAGGAGTCGAGAGAGCGATCATTGTTGCTGTCGACGCGACTGTCCCGCTCCAGCTTGAGCTCGCCATTGGGCGCAGAAGTCGGGTCGTAGTCGTTGTCCAGGGAGTAGTCGTTGTTCGGGAGGTCGTCCTTGTTCAGGCCGGAATCACTGTTCAGCGCATAGTCGGGCTCAGTGTCATCATCCGTGGCTTCCAGCATCGGATTGTTCTCCAATGCTTGCTGAATTTCCTGCTGTAGATCCAGAGTCGACAGCTGCAATAAGCGAATGGCTTGCTGCAGTTGAGGGGTCATCGTCAACTGCTGGCCCATTTTTAGCTGCAGAGAAGTCTTCATAACCATGGAGCGTCTAACACCCGGTGTGATGCCTCAGTAAAGGAACCGTTTTGCGATGGTTTCTACCATTAATCTTAGTTTATATGACGTTAATGCAAAACTCGCTCCATTCCCAAACACAGTTTTTACGCCGCTGTGCATCCTAAGCTTAGATCTACCCAGCATAAACCACCAGCAACCGCTCTGGTGGTGGGCGCAAGGTAAGGATTTGCTAGAGGCGGAACTGATCTCCCAAATACACTTTGCGGACCTTTTCGTTGTTTAGGATGTCCGCAGGCGATCCCTCGGCGATGATCCGGCCTTCGCTAACGATATAGGCTTTCTCACAAATGTCCAAGGTCTCCCGCACGTTGTGGTCGGTGATCAGCACTCCGATGCCGCGACTTTTGAGATGTTGGATGATTTGCTTGATGTCGCTGACGGAGATGGGATCAACCCCAGCAAAGGGTTCGTCGAGCAGAACGAACTCGGGTTCCATGGCCAGGGCTCGGGCTATTTCAACGCGACGGCGCTCACCGCCGGACAGGCTCATGCCCAGACTGTCGCGGATATGGGTAATATGAAACTCCTGCAGCAATTCTTCCATTTTTTGCCGCCGCGCCTCCTTGCTTAGCTCGCGCCGGGTCTCCAGAATCGCCATGAGATTGTCGGAGACGCTCAGTTTGCGAAACACCGAGGCCTCCTGGGGCAGATAGCCGAGTCCGCGCCGCGCTCGTCCATGCATGGGAAGGGCCGTGACGTCCTCGCTATCCATGCTGATGGAGCCGGCATCAGCCGCCACCAAGCCCACGATCATGTAGAAGCAGGTGGTTTTGCCCGCGCCGTTTGGTCCCAGTAACCCGACGATTTCGCCACTTTCGATACTGATGGAAACATCTCGAACGACGGCGCGTTTCTTATAACTTTTTGCCAGGTTCCTGGCTTGCAAAATGCTCATCGGGGAGTGGTCGCCTCTTGCGGAGCGTTCTCATTATTCGACTGGTCAGGCGAGCCAGATGGTCCCGTGCTTTTGGCGCGCGGCTGAATGACCATTTCAACCCGTCCGGAGGAGCCGCCATTTTTGTCGGCAGAGGCCGAGACCCGGCGATTTTGGGTGTCGTAGCGGATCAGATCCCCCTGGAATGAGTTCTGGCTTTGTTCCAGACGGGCGTTGCGAATCAGCTGGAGGGTCTCGTCGGACTGGGTATAGATAATGGTGTCGGCATAGGCCTCGGTCTTGGGCGCCGATGGGCTTTCCTGATCGGTGTAATGGGCCTGGTCGCCGGTGGCGACGATTTTGGTGATGCCTTGCTCATTACGATGCACTACCACCTTGGCGGCCTGCAATTGGGTCAGTCCCTGGGTGACCACGACGTCGCCCACATACGTCGCCCGGCCCTGGGCATCGTCGAGTTCGGCCTGATCGGCGGCAATATGGATCGGTTGATCCTGGCTTTGCCCGATCGCCTGGGCCGGGCTGGTCGGTAGCAAGGCCAGTGCGGTGACCAAGACCAATACATTCGATGTGGCCACTGCAGTCGGCAGACGCCACGTGACCGGATTGGCGAGGGCGCGCAGGCTAGCCTGAAGGTGCGGCTGGATCATAGGTACTCCTCACTTGGGATTTCAGGACCATGCGCTTTTCATTGACATAAGCATCCAATCCGACAGCCGTGGTCTGTCCTTGGGGGCTTTCAATGTTAACGGGCTGGTCGGTGGTAATAAAGCCAGTCCGGTTATTCATGGTCAGGGCTTCGGTGGTCAGGGTTAGCGGCGGCTGATCATCGGTTGCCAGGGTTTGGATTCGCACATTGTCCCGCAACTGGACCACATCGGTATCGAGCGAGAGCACTCCTTTCTGGGCGTTGATTTGCCAGGGCCGTCCACCCTCCAGAATCAGGTCTACCCGTGGCGCATCCAGATGGCCGGTGTTGTCCCGGGGATAATGCACCGCGCGAGCGGACGTGAGCACGCTGGCGAGCTGACCATTCGCGTCAAAGGTACGATAGCGGCCCGCGACGACAAAAGCGTCTGGCGAGTTTGCGTCTTCCGGCTCCGCGCTGGTCGTCAGTAGTGGGCTGTCCTCGCGCCAATACCAGAGGGCCGCTGCCGCGAGCAGCGTCAAAAGCACCAGCAACAGAGTGCGGTTGTCGCGCAGACGGTTCAGTGCGGGCATGGTGTCCTCGCGACGATCAGTGGGCGGGAGAGAGAACCGGTCATGTGGGCAAATAGTCGGTCATGTGGGCAAATAGTCGGTCATGTGGGCAAATAGTCGGCTAGGGTCTGGGCGAGCAGGTCCTGGGCGTCCAAAATCAGGTCGCAGGCCTCACGCACGGCGCCCATGCCGCCAGGGTTGCGACTGCACCAGTCGGCGTGCTGGCGCACCAGCCAATAGCCGTTAGGCACCGTCAGTCCGAGTCCGGCGGCGCGGATGGCTGGCAGGTCGGGTAGATCATCACCCATGTAGGCCGCCTGGGACAGGGATAAGCCCAGCGGGTCCAGTACTTCCTGCAGGGCGACGAGCTTGTCCTCGCGTCCCTGAATCAGATGGCGCACCCCAAGATCGCCGGCACGCTTGGCCACCTGCCAGAGGGTTTCCCCCTGGTA